>CAUVJW010000040.1:0-9956 GCA_963552295.1 uncultured Streptococcus sp.
TCTACTTCATCGACTAATAATTCAAATTTACCCGTTTTAAGGTTTGGGTTTTCTAAGCCTTCGCCACGATACGCCACTTCACCTGTAACTTGAATTACGTATTCAGAACGTAATTTTTCTGCAATTTCAAACGCTTCTTGATTACGCGCAGGATTGAAGACAACTTGCATAATACCTTCGCGGTCACGTAAGTCGATAAAGATTACTCCACCGTGGTCACGACGTTTTGCCACCCAACCATCTAATGTGACGGTTTGTCCTACTAATTTTTCACTGATTAATCCACAATATTCTGTTCTTCTTTTCATATCCATCCCTCTTTCTATTTACCAAAGTACTCGTCAATAGCTGTTGTATCCATAGTGATTTGACGATAAATGCTATCGAAATCATCATATAGTTCTTGTAAATTAATTTTTACTTCTTTACCAGTCTTCATTACTTTCACTGGTACTTGTTTTGTTTCTAATTCTTCCTCACCTAGCGTGATGACCACTTTAGCGCCATATTTTTGAGCGTTCTTGAATTGTGGTTTTGCTTTACGTCCAAAGAAATCACGATCCACTGAGTAGCCTTGTTGACGAAGTGAAATAGAAAGTTTTAACACTTCCTCTTCTGTTTCTTCACCAAGTCCAACAATATATACATCTAGTTCTTGTAATTCAGGAACTTCAACTTGTTCATCCTTCATTAATAACACAAGACGTTCGATTCCAAGTCCAAATCCAAATCCTGGAGTTTCAGGTCCGTCGAGTTCTTGTACAAGACCGTCATAACGTCCGCCACCACAAATCGTAGTTTTAGCACCGAATGATTTAGAATCTGTCATGATTTCAAAAATTGTATCTTGGTAGTAGTCAAGACCACGTACCATTGTTTCATCGATTTCAAATGGAATGTCTAGTGCATTTAAGTACTGTTGTACTTTTTCAAAGTGAGTACGTGCTTCGTCTGATAAGAATTCTAAAATGCGAGGTGCATTTTTAACAATCTCAATATCACGTTTGTCTTTACTATCTAATACACGTAATGGATTTTTGTGTAGACGATTTTTAGAATCTTCACTTAATTCATCTGCAAATGGTTCTAGGTAACTAATTAACGCTTCACGGTATTTAATACGGTCAGCTGTTTTCCCAAGTGAATTAATCACTAAGCGCATATTTGATAATCCGAGTTCTTTTAATAAATCCCAAGCCATTGCAATGGTTTCAACGTCTGTGGCAGGATTTGTTGAACCGAATACCTCAACCCCTAATTGGTGGAATTGACGAAGACGGCCTGATTGGGGACGCTCATAACGGAACATTGGAGCCATATAATACACTTTATAAGGTTTCTTATGTTCTGGTCCGTATAATTTATTTTCTACATAGGCACGAACGATTGCTGCAGTTCCTTCTGGACGAAGTGTAATGTGACGATTTCCTTTATCGTAGAAATCATACATTTCTTTTGAAACGATATCACTCGTATCCCCAACACCACGGCTAAATAAATCGTAGCTTTCAAACATCGGTGTACGCATTTCTTCAAATTGATAATCGCCTAAAATGATGCGTGCTGTTTCTTCGATATAGTGCCAAATTTTGAGTTCTTCAGGTAATAAATCAGCTGTCCCTTTTGGTTTTTGAATCATATGAATCATCCTTTCTTTCGATAAAAATAAAAAAATCCCAACTTCAATAGAAGTCAGGACGAAATTTTCGTGGTACCACCTTAGTTCGGAAAGAGCTCTTTCCCTCTTAATGATAACGGAATTACCGGAATAACTTTGCATTATTCTCCTCAAGAGTGTCTTTCCTTGTACGATTAGAAGCTTTCAGCCACGGCTTCTATCTCTTTAGTGTACGTCTTATGTCTCTGTCTAAGGATTTATATTGTTGCTATAAAGAATACTAGAGGAATGCCTATTTGTCAAGAAAATCTAATTATTTTTTAATCTCATATTCTACTAAAAACGAAAAAGCAAAATGTAACATATAAGTTACAATTTTGCTTTTTAAACTCTTACTGGATTAACTTATTAATCGCCTTAATAACGCCATTATTCTCGTTAGTATCTGTGACGATATCCGAAATAGCTTTTACTTCTTCGCTTCCATTCCCCATAGCAATGGCAAGTCCTGCGTATTCTAACATTTCGATATCGTTAGCAGCATCTCCAATAGCTGCGATTTCACTTGGCTGGATATTTAGTTCTTTCGCTAATTTTTCTAATCCAAAAGCTTTATTTACACCTTTTGTTAGTACTTCAACTAAATATTTTTGACTACGAACCACATAAAATTCGTCTCGCCACGCCTCTGGAATATATGTTTCAAACTCATTGAGTTGTTCTTCATCTCCCATTAGTAGAATTTTATAGAAATCAGTGTTTAAAGACTCTTCGGTTGGGATTCTTTTCAGCTTTCCACTCACAAGTTTTACATCAAACTCCATCCATTCTGTTGGATCTTCATCGAACGAATAATAGTAATCCACGCCGGCACCCATCACGCTGATTCCATGTTTCTTTCCTAATTCTATCCACTTTTGAATTGCAGCAGAATCAACAAAGGCATCCATCACTCGCTTTCCAGTTTGGCTCTCATAAATGTTGGCACCGTTTTGACTAATAATATAGTGGTTCTCTTCTAAATATCCTAAGTCTTTTAAATACGGACGAATTCCACTCTCAGGCCGGCCTGTACAAAGCACTAATAAAGTATCAGTTCCTTTATTATGAAAGTTCTTAAAATATTGTTTTGTTTCTTCAGATAGTTCTTTTTTACTGTTTAATAGTGTACCATCCATGTCGATAGCGATTAATTTAATCATCAAATTTACTCCTCTTTGCTCAATACAACATCTATTTTATCACAAATAGTCTATGGAAAACATACCCAACAAAAAAACACTCTCTTTTCGAGAGTGTTTTTCGTTTAGTTTAAAATACGAATCGTAACATTACGTCTTCCCCATTGGTTTGCTTGATCAACTGTTGTGAAGTGAAGGTCAATGATATTTCCTTTAATTGCTCCACCAGTATCTCCTGCAATGGCAATTCCGTATCCAGGAACTTCTACTAAGCTTCCTAAAGGAATCACGCTTGGGTCAACCGCAATGACTGTTGGATTCTTACGTAAGTCGATTCCAGTTGCTGTATAAGGGCTTAATCCTGGTTCGTTATAAGAATATCCAGTCGCTTGAACGTTTAATGTTCTTCCACCAGATTGGTTGCTTGCTGCAGCTGCCTGTGTCGTTGGTGTTTCTGATGTAGCAGGTGCTTGCGTTTGAGCAACCGTTGTAGCTGGTTCAGCTGTTGCAGCTTGAGTAGTTGGTGTTTGCTGCGTAGATGAGGCTACAGCTGGTTTGTCTGAAGTTAATTGCGCTACTGCTGTAATAGCTGAGGCAACCACTGCAGATGATTCTTTCTTTTGTTCTTGTACTTTTGCAAGTTCTTCTTTGTTATCAGCAATTAATTTTTTCAAATCATTTACTGAACCTTCAAACGCTTGACTCTCAGCAGTAAGTTGTTCTTTTTTAGCGACTAAGTCAGTTGACGCTTGTTCTGCTGCTGTTTTCAGGCGCGATAATTCAGCTACTTGCTCTGATAAGTTCTTCAACACTTCTTCATCCGATTGGAATAATTGTTGAAATACAAATAATCGATTTAAGAAATCTGAAATACTTTCTGAATTTAATAAATGTAAAATACTATAAGAAACAAAGTCAGAAACTTGAATTTGTTGCAATCGTTTGGCTGCCACTTGTTTACGTTCTTCCACTTTTGCTTCTTGAGTCGTAATCTTTTCAGCAAGTGTTTCTTTCTCTTTATTGAGAGAATCGATTTGTTGGTTTAAACTTTCAATTTCTTGATATTTCGTATTCACTTTTTGTAATTCTGAAGTTAATTGTGCTTCTAGTTTTTGGATATCCGTTTCCTCCGCAAATACTGAAGGTGCTAGCGGTCCAGCGACTAAAATAAAAGCCATTAAAGTCAGAACAATATGTTTAATCTTTTTCAAAAGTGATTTTCACCACACTTTCTCCAACTTACCTCACATTTTACATGAGAAACATATTGAGAAAGTATCAGTTATATTACAGAACTGTAACAAAACTTTACAATTTTATGATTCCTTAAGATAGGCTTTTAGCGCTTCAAGGAGCTCATCGCTGCTAGAAACAATCTCTCCGCGAAGTTTCACAAGGCCCGCTGTATAAAGGTTTACATAGCTAAATTGTGACTCTGCAACTTCTTGTAAAGCATCTAATTTTTGAGGATTATCCGCCCCTTGTTGACGGCTATCTGTGTATAATCCAAGAATTGGCATATCTGCGTGATACGCTACCCCAATTTCACTGGCAACACCAACATCGATAGTTGCTCCATCTAATACCGCAATCATTAAGTCTGATTCTAATAATGCATCTGTATCATATTGGGCAATCATTGTTGAGTCCGCATACGAGCTCTTATCATTAATCGCCATTTGTTCTTGTGGTAAGTACACCTCTACCTCTGGGAACTGGTTGCGAATTTTTTCTACGAGTACTTTGTTAAAGGCTAATTCCATTTCTGAGAATAATGGACTTGCAAAATAAATTTTTGTCATTTGAATACCTCCTCTATTAACCTTATCCTACACTAAATACAGCAAAAAGACCAGAAGACTTTAATCCTTCTGGTCTAATAATTTATTAATTGTATAACGAATCTACACGTGCTTGAACAGCCTCATCTTCAAGGAACTCATCATAAGTAGAACCAAGACGGTCCACAATGCCTTTTGGTCCGATTTCGATAATGCGGTTCGCTGTTGTTTGAATGAACTCATGGTCATGACTTGAGAATAGTAATGAACCTTTGAAGGCGATTAAGCCATCATTCAATGCAGTGATTGATTCTAAGTCTAAGTGGTTTGTTGGGTCATCTAAAATTAAGACGTTTGCTTTAGAAAGCATTAATTTAGATAACATACAACGCACTTTTTCTCCCCCAGAAAGAACCGTTACTTGTTTCATAACATCGTCTCCAGAGAATAACATACGACCTAAGAAGCTACGTAAGAATGTGTTATCTTGTTCTTCTACTGGTGCGTATTGACGTAACCATTCTAAGATATTTAAGTTCTCGTTGGAGAATTCGTCTGTCATATCTTTTGGTAAGTACGCTTGACTAGTTGTGACACCCCATTTGAATGTTCCACTGTCTGCTTCCATTTCGCCTGTTAAGATCTTGAATAATGTTGTGATTGCAATATCTGAACGGCTTAAGAAGGCTACTTTATCGTCTTTTGATAATTGGAAGCTTACATTTTCGAAAATGACTTCGCCATCAATTGTTTTTGATAAGCCTTCGACTAATAATAAGTCATTACCGATTTCACGCGCTGGTGAGAATCCAACGAATGGGTATTTACGGCTTGAAGGTTGAATATCATCCAATGTAATTTTATCCAACATCTTCTTACGAGAAGTCGCTTGTTTTGATTTAGAAGCGTTCGCAGAGAAACGAGCAATGAACTCTTGTAACTCTTTGATTTTTTCTTCTTTCTTCGCGTTTTGGTCTGCTAATAATTTCGCGGCTAATTGGCTTGAATGTAACCAGAAATCATAGTTACCAACGAATAATTTAATCTTACCAAAGTCAACGTCCGCCATATGCGTACATACTTTGTTTAAGAAGTGACGGTCATGGGATACAACGATGACTGTATTATCAAAGTTGATTAAGAACTCTTCTAACCATGCGATTGATTTTGCATCCAAACCGTTTGTAGGTTCGTCTAATAAAAGAACGTCTGGTTTACCGAATAATGCTTGTGCAAGTAACACTTTAACCTTGTCTGCTTCGACTAATTCGCTCATTAGTTTATAGTGTTGGTCTTCAGTGATTCCTAACCCTTGTAATAATTGTGAAGCATCACTTTCTGCTTCCCAACCGTTTAATTCAGCAAATTCGCCTTCAAGTTCAGCAGCACGGATACCATCTTCATCAGAGAAATCTTCTTTCATGTAGATAGCGTCTTTCTCTTTCATGATGTCATATAAATGTTTATGACCCATGATAACTGTATCAATGACGCGTTCATCTTCGAATGCGAAGTGGTCTTGTTTTAAGACTGTTAAACGTTCATGTGGATCTAGAATCACTTCACCAGTCGTTGGTTGTAATTCCCCAGATAAGATTTTTAAGAATGTTGATTTGCCGGCACCGTTCGCACCAATAACTCCATAACAGTTCCCTGGTGTAAAAGTGATGTTTACATCGTCAAATAATTTACGGTCTGAAAATAATAGACTTACGTTTTGTACTTTTAACATTTCGTTCTCCTTTGTTTTTGAATTCGATTCATTCTATCATACTCTAGCTGTTTTTTAAACCTTTGTACTAACTGTTACACAAAATAAGCTAGTCTGCTGTAGACTAGCTCAAATAGTATTCTGTGTCTTACTTTGTAAATTTCAGTTCAACCTTATATCCATTCTTCGCGGCCATTTCGATAATAGTTGATAAGCGTGGATTCGTTTTCCCTTTTTCTATTGCAGAAATTTTATTTTGTAACAGCTGATTCTCTTCGGCATAGCGACTTTGAGAAAGACCGGTTTCAAGGCGTAACTCTACAAGCTGCAATGCAATCTTTTGCTTCGAATATTCTTTATTAAAATCAGATACAAAATTAGGATACGTAGTATTTAACATAGTGTATAATTTCTTCTGGTATCGTCCCATTCGGTACACCCTCCTTATAGTCTCTTGAAACCTCAAAGCGTAAATACTCCCGTTTATTCTTTCCTGCTCCCCATTTTTCCCAGACGGCTGGCGTGAGACCTTCTTCTTCAACGATGGTTAGTACCGCTAATATTTTTACCAATTTATCATAAGGAAGATCTTTAATATCCTCATATTTTGATTCACTTATTTCAAATGTTTCTCCCATAAACATCCCTCCTAAACACATTATACCGTATAAGGAATATACCGTATACGGTATATCTTACTTTTAATAAAAAAAATCCGTAGACAAAATTGCCTACGGATTAACACTATTATTCAGTTACAATAACTGGACGTTTTAAGCGTTCCACCGTTTCAGAAATATTTCTGAAGTGGTCGCTGATACGTTCTAAGTTACTTAATAAGTCCATTACGAAAATACCTGATTCAGCAGAAGCAATACCTTTGTTCATACGTTTCATGTATTTATCGCGAACTTCAATCTTGAGTTTATCAATATCACGTTCGATTTGGATCGCTTGTTGAACTTTATCTTGATCACCAGTTGATAAGGCGTCAATTGATAATGCGAATCCTTTTTGAACAAGGGCGTACAAGCCATCTAATTCGTGCGCTGTGTCTTCATCTAGGAAGATTTCACGTTCGATAATTGATTTCGCAAAGTCTGCAATATTTTCTGCGTGGTCCCCGATACGCTCGATATCATTCGCTGTACTAAACAACTCATCGATTGTTTGTTGGTCTTTAGCAGATACATTTTGTTGAGAAATTTCAACTAAGTACTTCACAATGGCTTTTTCATACGCATTGATATTCTTCTCGTTTTCAAGAGCTTTCTTCACGAGTTTCTTATCACGTGTACGAGCAGCCCCAATCGCATTTTCTAAAGCACTACTTGTTTCTTGAGCCATCGCAGCAAATTCATACATAGTATTTTCTAAAGCGATTGATGGAGTTACCAAGATACGTTTATCAAGATAACGCGTAATACTTTCTTCTTCGTCTTCTCCATCTGGAATAATCATTTGGATTAACTTCACTAAAAGATTTGTGAATGGGAATAAGACAATTACATTAACGATATTGAAAATCGTATGTGCATTGGCAATCTGACGAGCAACATTACCAGGATCAATAGATTCAACAACATTCACAAGAATACCGCGAAGGAAAAGCATAAAGTAAACTGTACCGATAACATTAATCATTAAGTGGAATAAAGCAACTTGTTTTCCACGACGAGAAGTACCTAAACTACTAATTAAAGCAGTTGTACATGTTCCGATGTTATCACCGAAGATGATAAACACCGCTGTAGTAATAGGAAGCACACCTTGACTAGCAAGAGCGATTAATACCCCAATCGTTGCTGAAGAACTTTGTAAGACAAGGGTCATTAAAAGACCGATTCCGACACCAATAAATGGATTGCTACCGTATTGAAGAATCCAGTTAGTAAATTCAGGCAATTCTTTTAACGGTTGTAAAGCAGAACTCAATGAGCTCATACCAATAAATAAAATACCAAAACCAATAAAGATTTCACTAGCTTCTTTAACTTTTGGATTTTTAGTAAGCATGTTCGCTACTAAACCAGAAGCGATGACGATAGGTGCCCATTGTGACAAGTTAAAGGAAACCATTTGCCCTGTAATCGTCGTTCCGACGTTTGCTCCAAAGACAACACCTACTGCTTGCGCTAATGTCATTAGCCCAGCGTTTACGAAACCAACAACCATTACTGTCGTTGCTGATGAACTTTGAATGATTGTTGTTACAAACATCCCAACAAGTACTGACATGAATCGATTTTTCGTTAATTTACGAATAATCCCTTTCAAGCCTTCTCCGGCTACTTTTTGTAATCCGTCGCCCATCAATTGCATCCCGTATAAGAATAAACTTAGACCAGCAATTGCACCGAGAATCATCGTCGTATACATAAGTCAATAACTCCTTTAAAGTTAAGTGTAATGTGGAATGTATCCACGTGCATTGTAACATATTAAAAATCATTAAGAAAGAGTTCGCTTCACATCTGCTTGGTTAAAATGATCCACTAACGATTGGATGTTTTGAACATATTCCAGACACCCTACATAGTTATCTTCTTCATCCCAAACAGCGTGATACGTCACATGCACCATCATGCCGTCTTTCTTAAACCACATTTCTTCTTTCTCTTTTTGTTTTGACTTTAATTGTTCAAAAATGGTTTGAACCGTTTCATGTACTTTAGGCGGATGACATAAAATCACGTCACGGCCTATTGCGCTTGGTGTGCGTTTAAAGATTTTCTCTTCACCATTTCCTTCGTTGTAATATTTCACAATATTATTGTGATCTACAAACGACAATTCCATCGGTAATAAATTCAAAATCAGATTGAGCTGCTTCAATGAAAGCGACCCAGTCGATAAAGGAATATCTCCTTCTTCTTCAACCTCGACTTTTGTCTTCACAGGGGCGAAGTCTTTTTTGACCGCCCACTCTTTTTCAGGTTTTACAATACAGTATCCATATTCTGGGGACTGCGTAGCAATTGTTTCCCAATCATCTACATGGAAAACTTGTTCCACCATCGGAATCAGAATATTCTCTTCCTTTTGAATCATCTCTAGTAATTCATCACGGACCACTTCAAACTCTTCTAACACATTAGCTTGTTCATTTTCTAGTGCCGTCTTGAAATCCTTATACAATTCACGAATTTGGTCATCAACACCCCACATTACCTTAGGAGGTGCGGTAATGCCCTTTTTCTCCATAATCGGAAACATGGCATATTCTTTTCTTTGAAAGTGATTATCAAATTGACCAAGCAACGAAATTTGGCGATTCAAACCCTTTTTAATTGTTTCATCCTTCGTCTCTAAATAATTCTTCAGCAACCGTTCCACACGGTCTAATGCGCCTCGAATCGCTAAATTTTCCATCTTCATGACATGTACTGGATGTCCCGGTTGTTCGAAATCAGCAACCGTTGTTTCCGTATTGACTTTAGACCCCATCAAGTTTGCATGGACATTACAGAGGCTCATAATTTCAGCAAAAGTAATCCCTTCACTCATTAAGTTTCTCTCCATTAACTGGATTTCATAAGGAGTGATTTCATCAAAGGCTGCATTGAATTCTTTTTGAATGACTTCTTTATCTTCTCCTGCATGAAGGCGCAGCATCAAGTCTTTTAAAATCTCCTGACGCTCTTCCATCGTGTAATCTTCTTTAG
>CAUVJW010000041.1:0-9903 GCA_963552295.1 uncultured Streptococcus sp.
AGCATCAAGTCTTTTAAAATCTCCTGACGCTCTTCCATCGTGTAATCTTCTTTAGCCATCTAATCCCTGCTTTCTTTAACGATGTATCCATTCATCTCTAATGTTTCAACAATGGTTTCTAAAGGAACTTTTGCAATTTTAGAACCTTTAATCAGATTCGCAATACGTCCAACCGTATGAACCATCTGAGGTTGGTTAAGAGGTTTAAATCCAATTTCTACAAGTAAATCCTTCACTTCTGGATGTTCAGTGATCGTTGTATAGACGCTATCTTCTAAATAAATGGTATTCAAACTGGATCCTCCTAACTAAAAATACAAGTAAAATACGAAATATGGCGCAATTGTACGATATAAAAGATAAATAATGTATAAAATAATCGTTACTCTACTAAATGTAATTTGCGTAATTCCATTGAAACCACGATTCATGTCCATATATTCTTTAATGTCTTTCCATTTCAAAATAATCACTAATACTAGTACGACAAAGCCAATTAAATCTAGTAGTTGAGCGAGAGAAAAATTGCCAAAATTTAGCATTTGAGCAAGATAAATATCGACAACAATTGCAAACAAGAAGTTATTCATCATATGGAAGGCTACTGCCCATTGGAAACCATACTCAAGAGCCACATAAGCAAAAACAATCCCCGCCATAAAAGTGAAGACGCCTTGCGTAATGTTGGCATGGAACAATGAGAAAATAAGAGACGTGAATAGAATCGTAAATACCTTCCCGTAACGTTCAATGCGATAACCAATAAATCCTCTAAAGATAAATTCTTCCACGACTGGCGCCATTACACCTAAATACAGTACAAAAATAATACTTGCTGTTATTTCTTCACTAGATTCAGAAACAAGTGTTGCAGGGATTCCCATTTCAAAGAATAATTTCTCTAGTCCTGCTAAAATAAATTTTGAGATAAAACGAACTCCAAATAAACTCGCTGAAAGAATCGCAAACGACTGAATATTCATTCGTCTTGGAGCTACGTGCTCATAAATACGTTTCATTGGGAACTTTTTAGAAAGAGCCCAAACGAGTAAACTTAGAGAAGCAGCGATAAATAGCCCGAATCCCCAAATTCCGTAAAAATCTTCAGTGTCAACTGCATTTTGGGCCGCCCCTTGTTGACTAGCAGTTGCAAAGAAGAAGAAAACTAACATATAAACAATTAATCTTCTTCCAATAGAAGTAATGTCTTTTTTAAACGATTCTTCCATATCTTCTTGATAAAATTCATTTTGTGGGTCGAAATCCTCCGCCCCTCTTTGTTCATTAAATGTCACTTCTTCTTTATATGATTCAAACATTTACACACCTCGTGATTCCTTATATTTTTTAAATACTTTTCTTAATCGAACGACTAAGAAAATACAACTACTCATTAATCCGATAATTAGTCCAATCCAATATGAATATGGGCCAGCATTAAATGCATTATCTAATATAAATCCAATTGGTAATCCAATAATCCAATAGCCAATTAAAAACAAGATAAATGGCATTTGAACGTCTTTAAAGCCTCTGAGCGTTCCTTGAATGGGCGCTGCCACTGCATCAAACAGTTGGAACAACAGACTATAAGTTAAAAATACAACGGTTAACTGAATAAAGTCTGGGTCAGTTCCATATAACGCGGCCACCGATTGGATATTGAGCGCTAATAATGTTAACGTCATAATAGCAAGTGTCACAGCCGCCGCAATTCCAATATAAGCAAACTGCATTGCAGAACGAATGTCTTTTCTACCGACTTCATAAGAAACAATAATGGTTAACGCAGTAGAAATACTGATTGGGAATGCATAAACCACTGTCGCAAAGTTCATCGCAGCTTGGTGAGATGCAATAATCGATGTTCCAAATTTCGACATGAGTAATCCCACAAATGCAAAAACAGCCACTTCCGCAAAAATCGACAACCCAATTGGAAGTCCAATCTTAAATGGTTCCTTCCACATTTTAGTATCGATTCCGCTCCACTTTATAACGTCATACTCTTTTAATACCGGATGTTTTCTAAAGACAACCACTGCAACTACGAGTAATCCCCAGTAAGCAAGTGCTGTTCCAAGTCCAGCCCCAGCTCCTCCCATTTCAGGAAAGCCAAATTGACCGTAAATCAGCGAATAGTTAAAGAACATATTCAGTGGAACTACTAGTACCATCAGCATCATCGACACTTTGGTTAACCCTAAGGCATCCACAAAGGATCGTAAAACACTAAAGAGAAGTAACGGAATAAATCCTAATGATAACCAAGTTAAATATCCCACTGCTACAGCTTCCACTTCTTGTTCTAAATTCATAATCCCTAATACAGGTTTTAGAAATAATGCTCCTAAAACAAATAGGCCAACAGCTAGCACCACGCCAATGATTAAATATTGACGCATTACTTGTTCAATTTTATCCAGTTTCTTCTGACCAAAATATTGCCCAACAATCGGAACAAGTCCCGAAATCAGCCCCGTCAACAGAGAGAAAAATGGTGCGTACAAACTCCCGCCAATCGATACCCCAGCAAGATGGACTTCGTTATAACGTCCTGTCATTACTGTATCAATAAATTGAGCCGAAAAATTGGCAATTTGATAAATTAAAACTGGAATTAAAATAGTTAGCAGCGCTTTAAATTTATGATTTTCTTGTATCGTACTATTCATCATTTCCTCCTAACTTAATTCATCAATTGATTTCACTTTAAAGATTGCACTAGGAAGAACTTCTAGATTATTAGGTTCGCTTGTCACAGCAATAAACCCAGCAGTATTTTTGGCAAACTCTTCATCTACTGTTGAGTCCCCAATATAAATCATCTCGTTAAAAGAGACACCAAAACGATTTTGAATCGCATGTAGTGAATCCGTTGCTGGCTTTGAAGGAAATTCATCGGTGGTTCCAATGAAGTCGAATAACTCATTAATTCCAGCAACTTGTAAAACGGCTTCGGCTGGTAACTTAGAATCGTTTGTGACTAAAGCAATCACAAATCCTTTTTCCTTCAGTACGCAAAGTGCACGCTTTACATCTCCAAGTGTTTGGATTTTCTTTGGATGACTTAGAATATAGTCGGCAAAGTAATGCACTACAAAGTCGTAATTTTCTTCGATATCGATTGGCCTGAAATGATTTAAGACTTCCAGCATATCGCGAACTGTACCTGAAGCAATCACGCTGTTTTCGATGATGTCAGTTTCAGTGATACCAAGACGGTCAAACAACTCATCATGTTCTGCATTTGTTAGATTCATCTCATTACGATTCACTAATTCGTCAAGAACTAAAATCGTTGGCTCAAACCATAACGTGGATGTATCCGTTAATGTGCCATCTTTATCGAAAATCAATACTTTAATATTGGTTTCTGTTAAATAGTTTAAAAATTCTTGTTTCATTATTCGATACTTTGTAACTCCACAGAAATAATGTTATCCAAAGCATTAATTTCTTTAATCACGTCTTCTACACTTACCGTTGCCTCAGAAATATCAATCATGATTTGTACAACAGCGACACTGTGAATCGCTAATCCTTGGAAGATCGTTAGGATGTTCATATCACGATTTGCAAATACTTCAAGCGTCTTTGTCAGCGTTCCTTTGATATTTTTCATATGGATATTGATAGATGCTTTTCTTCCTGCATTTACAGAAGAAAATCCTTGTACTTTACGATAATACTTATAATAAACACTGCGTGAGATGCCAACCATCTTCACTACTTCAGTGACGTCTTTTGCTTGTCCTGTTGCAAGTAGTTCTTTTGCTTGCAAAACTTTAGCAAATACAGGAGGAACAGCATCTTCAGAAACTAAAAAATGTTTTTGTCGCTTCATCATTTGTCCTTCTTTCATAATCATTTGTACCCATTTTACCCTACATCATGGACAGATGGCAATTAATTCCGGCTAAAAAAACACGAAAAAAGAAGCTAGAAAACTAGCTTCTTGTCATAAAATCATAAGGTGTGACATCATCCATTCCAATCATCGGAGAAATAAGTCCGTCTTCGATTGCTTGGATGGTTAATTGGATTTCTTTGCCTTCGTCTGAATGTACCGTATCATAAACCGACGGCTCCGTTTTATTCTCTTTAATTGCAGGAGTTTCTTCTGTCTTTTTAATGTCGAAATTCGTTAAGAACTCTTGTAAGAAAGTTGCTCGTTTTGGAGGGATGGTAGTTGCACTCTTTTGGAACGCTCCTGCTTCCCCACACATGATGAGATACTGCTGACTTCTTGTAACTGCCGTATACAATAGATTTCTTTGCAACATTCGTGAGTACTGATTCACCATTGGTAAAATGACCATCTTGAATTCAGAACCTTGCGCCTTATGAATCGAGCAGCAATACGCCAGCGTCAATTGTTGCCAATCAGTTCTATGATACTCGACTTCCGTTTGATCAAATAGAACAAAAATTTTATCCACTTGGTCATCGTTTTCTTTCGCAAATTGAATCGCTGTGATTTCACCAATATCACCATTGAAGACATTTTCTTCTGGTAAATTCACTAGTTGAAGCACTTTATCCCCTACACGGAAGACTTTATCAAAGGATTCCACTTCGCGCACAGAAATTCCAATCTTAGGATTTAAGATTTCTTGCATCATTTGATTGATTGCGTTAATACCCGCATCCCCTTTATACATCGGAGCCAGCACTTGAATATCTCGCTTCGTATAACCTTTCTTAAGTGCCGCTACAACGACTTGCTCAATAATGGTTACCAATCGTTCTGTCGAACACGGTAAGAAGCTACGGTCTATTTGTTTCTCCATAAAGTTTCGTGGCAAGAATCCATCTTTAATGCTATGAGCTAATTCGACAATCGATGACTGCTGCGTCTGACGGTGAATTTGCTTCAGTTCAATGGCTGGTACTTGATTGGTTTCCAGTAAATCCGTTAAGACTTGTCCTGGTCCAACAGAAGGTAATTGATTGCTATCACCGACAAGTAGAATTTTTAACCCTTCTGGTGCAGCTTTAAACACTCGGTTCATGAGCCACGTATCCACCATTGACATCTCATCGATAATTAAGAATTCACCATCAATTTCCTTGTCTTCGAAACTATCATCAACACTATCAATAGCAATCCCAAGCAGGCGGTGAATCGTAGAAGCAGGATAACCTGTCAACTCATTCATCCGTTTCGCTGCACGGCCTGTTGGTGCTGCAAGAACAATCGCCTCTTCAATCTCATTATCGTTATCAAGCTCGTTTAGTTGCGCATAGACGTCAATGACAGCATTGATAATCGTTGTCTTCCCAGTCCCTGGTCCACCAGTTAATACAAAGAGCGGTTCAGTCATAATACGATAAATAGCCTCTTTTTGAGACGCATCATATTGAATCTCAAACTTCTCCTGAGTCCGTTGAATCGCTTCTTCAATTTTTTCTTTACTGATGTTCACTTTAGAAGCGGTAATTCGTTTTGAAAGTGCGTTACTAATACCTAGTTCTGCATAATATAAAGATGCAATCGCAATACGATTTTCATCAGAAAATACAACACCTTCGCGAATTAATTCGTTTAAAGCATCTACTAGTTTATCTGGTTCGATTAAGTAATTTTGGCATGACTCGAGTAATCGTTGCGCTTGTGTAATTAACACTTCCGCAATCAAGTAAGTATCACCTGTTTGATAACAGAAATCTCTTGTCACTACAAAGAGCGCGCCCTTAAGTCTTGAAGTATCGTCTGGATCAATTCCCATGGACTGGGCAATACTATCCATTCGTCTAAAGCCAAGTCCTTCAATTCTTTGAAGAAGAACATATGGATCCTCGTCTAAGACAGCTCTAGCCTTATCTTTATACATGCCTATAATTTTCTGCGCAATGGCAGGCGTAAATCCAAGATTCGTCAGTTCAAACATTAACTTCTCGGTACCCTGGTTTTGCTGAATGACTTCTCGAATCATTTCTTTTTTCTTTTTAGTGAGGCCTGTAATCCCATCAAGCGCAGTCTCGTCGTTTAAGATACGCTCCATGGCCTCTTCGCCCAACTTCTCGATAATCTTCTCAGCCGTCTTCTCCCCAATTCCTGGAAAATGAGCACTCGATAAATATTGAATGAGCCCTCTTTTACCAGTTGGTTGCGTCTGTTGATAATTATCTGCTTGGAATTGTTCCCCGTATTTTGGATGAGAAACAATCTTCCCATTAAAACGATAGGAGATATCCGAATGAATTTGTCCGAAAATCCCAGTCACAACAATCTCATCATCCACATCCACGCAATCCGATTCGATAACGCGAACGAGCATGACTTTATAGAAGTTTTGCGGATTCTCGAAAAAAGTCGTTAATACTTCCCCTACAATATAAGGTGTATCACTCATTTGGAATCTCCTTTCTTTGTTTTATTTATACGTATTGACGTTCTTCTCCGTTCATATACGCTTTATCGATGATGCCTCCACCAAGGCACTCTTCCCCGTCATAAAATACGACAGCTTGGCCTGGTGTAATCGCACGAACAGGTTCATCAAAAATAACCGTTGCACGCGTTGGGTCCTTTTCATCTAATACTACTTTCACTTTAGTATCTTGTTGACGGTATCTGAATTTAGCCGTACATTCAAATGTTTGCTCTTTTGGTAGGTCATTTGTAAATTGAATATCTGTCGCTGTTAAGCTGTCTGAATAGAGGTTTGGATGATGGAAGCCTTGACCCACATATAAAGTGTTTGTCGATAAGTCTTTTCCGATTACAAACCATGGATCATTTGTCTTACCACCGCCACCGATACCAAGACCTTGGCGTTGTCCAATTGTGTAGTACATGAGTCCAGCGTGGTCGCCTTTTACTTCACCATCCAATGTCACCATTTTTCCAGGTTTAGCTGGTAAATAGTTTGATAAGAATTCATTGAAGTTACGTTCTCCGATGAAACATACACCAGTAGAATCTTTCTTCTTCGCAGTCGCAAGATCATACTTTTCAGCAATCTCACGCACTTCTTTTTTCTCTAAGTGACCAATTGGGAACATCGCTTTTTCTAATTGCTTTTGATTCAATTGACTTAAGAAATACGTTTGGTCTTTATTATTGTCTTTCCCTCTTAATAAGTGAACAATTCCATTTTCGTCTTTTTCTACACGAGCATAGTGACCCATCGCCACATAATCTGCCCCTAGTTGAAGAGCATAATCTAAGAAAGCTTGGAATTTCACTTCTTTATTACACATCACATCTGGGTTTGGTGTACGTCCAAGGCGATATTCGCGAAGGAAGTATTCAAATACACGGTCCCAATATTCTTTCTCAAAGTTTACAGAATAATACGGAATTCCAATTTGTTCTGCCACTGCAGCTACGTCTTTGTAGTCTTCAGTCGCTGTACAAACGCCATTTTCGTCCGTATCATCCCAGTTTTTCATAAAAATACCGATGACATCATATCCAGCTTCTTTTAATAGTAAAGCTGTTACAGAGGAGTCAACCCCTCCACTCATGCCAACGACAACTCTTGTTTTTTCGTTACTCATTCTTTCACCATCATTTCTATTTATTTCCTGAACTAGTCGATTTGAAGGTCGAGTTATCAGAATTTACCCTAATTTTAAATTTATTTTTATTTTTTTCAAAATTTTTGCTTGAAAATCATTGAAAATGCGATAGTACTGGGATTTTTGCCCAATTGTGTTTTTGACAAACGGTTGCGTTTTCACTATAATTAAGTTGAGAAAAAGGGGGCGAAGGTGTATGATGATCTCTTTACGAGCAGCACGGGTAAATCGTAATTTAACACTGTTAGAAGCCGCCAAATATCTTAAAATAAACAAAGATACGCTTACGAAGTATGAAAAAGATTCAACTAATCTTCCATATTCTTTAAGCAAAAGAATGCAGGAGCTATATGAAGTTCCTAGCGAGAATCTTTATTTTGGCGACACTCAAAGCTTCGTAGCACAATTTAAGCCGCTACCTGAAGTCGAATAATACAGCTACAGGGAACACCGCCCGTGCATGATAAACGAGACAGTTCAATTTTGAACTGTCTCTCTTTTCTTATACACTATTTTGTTGTTACTTCGAGAACTCCTCTTTCAACAAGCCCTTCTAAAATAAACTCTAACTTTTCTACAGCCATAGCACTATTTGCTTTACCGTATAAGTCAACTGTTTGTAGGCCATTCTTCGTTACTGTCGAAATTTTCAATTGTTTCTTATCTTTATCCACCATGACTTTTAATTTTAATCCACGGTGATCATCAATTGTTTCGTCTAAACTACGAATTAATTGGAAGTTCCCAGATTTTGTTTCTGTAAATCCATTATCACGTAATGTGTATCCTTTACATGTTGGATTAACCGAAAACACTTGGTTTGATCCTTTTAATGATGCAGTTGGTGTAAATGCCATATGCGCTTCTCCTCTTTCTTTTTCTACAACGTTAGTTTACCATATTTTGCCTCTAAACAAAAGCTCTCTCTTAACGCAGTGCGTCCACAAAGGCGTCAATATCTTCTTTTGTTGAACCCATTCCAAATGAAAGTCTGACAGATTCTTCAAGACGACTCGTTTCGCCTTTAAACATTGCAGACAATACTGGACTGATTTGTACACTTCCAGCTGAACATGCTGATCCAGCAGATACTGAAACATCTTTTAAATCATTGAAGATTAACGTTTGTGTAGCTTTTCTTCCCTTCAGCCAGATATTACAAATATGCGGATTCTTTGGATTTGCTACGCCGTTAAACTCAAACTCAATGCCTCTTTCAGACAACTTCTCGATTAGATACTCACGTAACTCTTGATAGTTTTGAACGAGCTCATCTCTTTTTTCTACAACGATTTGCATTGCTTTTTCAAGCCCTAAAATATAAGGAACATTTTCCGTTCCTGCTCTGAACCCTAGCTCTTGCCCGCCGCCTTTAATTAAAGCGTGAATTGGCGCATCTTTTGATTTATATAGGAATCCAATCCCTTTTGGCGCATAAATTTTATGTCCTGAAGCCGTTAAATAGTCAATTCCATCCACCGTTAAAGCTTCTTGTGCAAAGGCTTGAACGGCATCTGTATGGAAATAAGTTGGCTTGTCTTTTAATAAAGCAGCAATCTCTTCAATTGGGAAACGTGCGCCTGTTTCATTATTGACCGTCATGACAGAAACCAGACGTGTATCCTCTCTTAGAGCCTGCTCAATTTCAGAAACCGTCACAATGCCATCTTTATTTGGAGCTAAATACGTCACGTCAAAGCCTTCTTGTTCTAAAAATTCAGCCGATTTACGAACAGAAGGATGCTCAACAGCAGAAACAATGATATGACCTTTTTCATTCGCGAAATGCTCACGAATACTCTCGAATACTAAGTTATTTCCTTCAGAACCTGAACTTGTAAAGATAATGGCATCGTGTGGAGATGCTTGTAGTTCAGATAAAATAGCTTTCTTCACACGTTCGATTTTTTGCTTTTGTTCACGACCAATACGATAGACACTAGACGGATTCCCAAAAGAAGCCATTTCCTTTGTAATCACTTCTAATACTTCTGCGTTTACTGGCGTCGTTGCTGCATAATCTAAGTAATTCACCTTGCACTCTCCTCACTTTCAAACAATACTATTATACGTGATGACTATTTATTGTCCTAATAAGTTGTTTTAATCTTTCCTATTATATCATTCTTTCAACTTATGATACACTAAACATAAAGAAATTTAAGGAGGAACTGTCATGAACCATCAACCGCTCGCTTACCGTATGCGACCTCGTACGATTGACGAAGTGATTGGTCAAGAGCATCTTGTCTCTCCTGGAAAAATCATCAATCGCATGGTTGTGGCCAAACAATTATCATCCATGATTTTATATGGTCCTCCAGGAACTGGGAAAACAAGTATCGCTAGCGCCATTAGCGGAAGTACAAAAGT
>CAUVJW010000042.1:0-9330 GCA_963552295.1 uncultured Streptococcus sp.
TCCTTAATCAAGTCAATATTATGCAAGCTCGCACGGCGTACCGTCGTTCCTGCTAATTGAACGGGATCCATCACCGCAGTTGGCGTTACAACCCCCGTACGTCCAACCGTCCACTCGATATCGCGGACAATCGTTTGTGCTTCTTCTGCCGGAAATTTATATGCAATCGCCCAACGTGGTGCTTTCACCGTATAGCCGATTTCTTCCTGAGCGGCAAAATCGTTCACCTTAATTACCATACCGTCGATTTCATATGGTAAATCTGGACGTTTCGCTGCAATCGTCTCGATGTAATTCCACACTTCATCAATCGTTTGGCATTTTAAACGTTCAGGATTCGTGACAAAACCAATCTCTGCCATTTTCTCTAATAGCTCTTCTTGGGTTGAAACATTTAGCTCTTCCACACTTGGACTGCTGTAAAGAAAGACCGACAAGTTTCGCTTCGCCGCAATTTTTGAATCGAGCTGTCTGAGACTTCCTGCCGCCGCATTTCTTGGGTTGGCAAAGACTTCAAGCCCTTCTTCTTCACGCGACTGGTTTAATGCTACGAAAGATTTCTTTGGCATATAACATTCTCCGCGCACTTCGATATTCCAAGGTTCTTTGAGAGAAAGCGGCACGGATTTAATCGTGCGAACATTTCCTGTTACGTCTTCCCCAGTCGTTCCGTCACCACGAGTCGCTCCAAGTACAAGCTGTCCGTTTTGATACGTCAATGCGATTGAGAGTCCATCGATTTTCAATTCACATACATACTCAATCGTACGGTTCGTTAATTTACGAAGACGCGCATCGAATTCTTCCAAGTCTTCTTTTGAGAAAGCATTTGAAAGGCTGAGCATTGGATTCGTGTGCGTTACCTTCTGGAACTGGTCGAGCACTTCTCCACCCACACGTTGCGTAGGTGAATCAGGCGTCACGAATTCCGGATGTTCAACTTCAAGCGCCACTAGTTCATGATAAGCCTTGTCGTAATCCGCATCGGTTGCAGTTGGCTTATCTTCCACATAATACTCATGACTCCAACGATTTAATTGTTCTTTTAGCTCTTCAATTCTTTGTTGAATCGTTGTACTCATCTTCATCCTCTATTCTTCAATTTTTTCGATTGGGGCAAAACTTGCAAGGAGTCGTTTAATCCCCATTCCTGCAAAGGCCACGTCTAACTCTTGGCGGTCCCCTTCACCGGTAATGCGGACAACGGTTCCTGTTCCCCATTTTTTATGCGACACTTTCATACCCACTGTCCAGCCATCTGTTGAAGATGAACTTGCTTGTTGAGGCTTGTCTGCACGTTGAATACGCGCTGTTGTCGTTTGTTTCTTTTGTAAATAACCACCGCCACCAGACGATTGGCAATTTGTTCGATAGCGGTCAAATAGTCCTCCGCCACCTGTTGATGACGTAGACTGGCCCCCGCTGCGAGACCCGTAAGACGACGTTTGGCTACGCGTTCCATAAGAAGATTTCGAATCGTTCGTATAGAAGCTACTTGAGTAATACGAATCACTCACCGTTACGCCTTCTTTTTCTAATAAGCTGTCATCAATTTCTTGCATGAATCGTGACTCACGATAGTTTTGTGTCTTCCCGTAAAGAAGTCGTGAGTATGCACGGGTCATAAAGAGTTTCTTCTCTGCACGAGTAATTCCCACATACGCCAAGCGACGTTCCTCTTCTTCGCCATCTTCTTGCAGCGAGCGTCCTGATGGGAAAATTCCATCTTCCATTCCGACAAGGAAAACAACAGGGAACTCAAGCCCTTTTGCCGCGTGCAAGGTCATTAATGTGATTTGAGAAGCGCTCGTCTCTTCTTCGCTTTCCATATCCGTCACCAGTGATAAGTCTGTTAAGAATTGGACGAGCGGTGATTCTTCAGCTTGTGTATCTAAACGGCTATCCTCGAACTCTTTGGCTACCGATAGGAACTCGCGCATGTTATCGATACGCGCATCGGCTTCCATGGTACGCGCTTGTTCTAACGAAGCGACATACCCTGATTTATTCATCACTTCTTCGATTAGGTCCGTTAATGTGACAAACTCTTGCATCTTCGTTAAATCAGCGATGAGTTGCGCAAAATCAGCTAAGCCTTTCCCTGCTTTTCCAGAAATACCGTTTAATGGACTTCCGGCTGCTTCTAAAAGGGAGAAGCTATGCATTTCGGCAAAGAGAGCAAGTTTTTCAATACTCTTATCTCCGATTCCGCGTTTTGGTGCATTCACCACACGTCTGAAACTAAAGTCATCCGTCGGGTTCACTAAGAGACGTAAGTAGGCAAGAAGGTCTTTGATTTCCAATCGTTCATAGAAGCGTTGGCCTCCGACCATCTTGAATGGCATATTCGCCTTTAGTAAATCTTCTTCAAGAGTACGAGACTGCGCGTTACTTCTGTAAAGCACCGCAAAATCGCTATAGTCATACCCGTCAAAATTCACCATTTTTTGAATCGTACTGATGACATAACGAGATTCTTCATATCCAGACTGTCCGCAGTAATACGTGATTTTCTCACCGGCTTCATTGTCGGTCCACAATTCTTTCGGTTTACGATTCACATTGTTTTCAATGACTTGGTTGGCTGCTTTTAAGATGGTCTTTGTCGAACGGTAATTTTGTTCCAACAAGACCACTTTTGCATCTGGATAATCTTGTTCAAATGACAAGATGTTCTCCATATCGGCTCCACGCCATCCGTAAATACTTTGGTCGGCATCCCCGACAACGCAGATGTTTTTGAACTTATCTGCAAGAAGTTTCACCAATAAGTATTGCGCATGGTTTGTATCTTGATACTCATCCACGTGGATATAGTGGAATTTTTGTTGATAGTAATCCAACACATCTTGATGTTCTTGGAATAGTTTAACGGTCAACATGATGAGGTCATCGAAGTCTACCGTCATATTTTTGCGCATTTCTGCTTGATATTCTTTATAACATTTCGCATAAATTTGGCTCACATAGTCCAAATGGTTCTTCGCAAATGTTTCAGCGTCTTCGAAATTATTTTTCGCATTGCTGATAGTTGCTAAAGCTCCACGTGGTTCGTAGCAATCCGTATCGATATTCAACTTTTGCATAATTCGTTTCATCGCAGAAAGCTGGTCGCCTGAATCGATAATCGTAAACGACTTGGCTAAACCGATACGCTCACAGTCACGACGAAGGATACGCACGCACATCGAGTGGAAGGTCGATACCCACATATCTTGTGCCTGTTCTCCGACAAGTGCCGCCACACGCTCTTTCATCTCGTTGGCCGCTTTATTCGTAAACGTAATCGCTAAAATATTCCACGGTTGTACCGCTTCTTCTGCCAAAATATAGGCCATGCGGTGGGTTAACACACGCGTCTTCCCACTCCCCGCGCCGGCCATGACAAGAAGTGGCCCTTGCGTATGCATGACCGCCTCTTTTTGGCGAGGGTTCATCCCCTTAATTAAATCACTCGAATTTTTCACAACTCTGTCCTTTCGTAAAGGTTATTGAACGTTGAAAAATAAGTCTGTCACTTCAATTTCTCTGAGTAAATCCACACTTGAAGCTCCGCGTAGTCGAATCACACCTAGCACGTCAGTTGGACGTTTTGGTGTTAATTGGAAGAATTCGAAGTCCCATTGTGGTTTCAATAACGTTAATAAACTTGCTTTTTCCATCATCGATTCATAGATTGGCACGATGATCATTTCTTCTTTGATTTCTTTGTATTCGATTGGTAATCCTGTTGCCACGCGCACAAGAATTTCAGACATGCTATGACCTAAGAAGGCGCTGCTAAATTGTTGTTGCACGAGTGGTAATTGGTTGACGCCATCCACATAGAAAATACCATTATTTCCCATCTTCACTTGAATCGAAAGAATGGTTGTTCCAGATAAGTTATCCATAATCTTGAAGGCAATGCGCTTCAACTCTTGCACCCATTCTGGATTTAGGCGACGAGAAACGATGCTGTATTTTAATTTCCCAGTGATGTAGACATCTTCTGAAATCGGTAGTACTGTCACGCGGTCTTCGTAATCACGCACGACGGTCACTGTAAAATGACGTTGCGCTGGAACAAAGGCTGTTAACATACAAGGCCCTTCCTCAAGCTTTTCAAGAATGCGCTCTTCGAAGTCTTCATCGTAAAGCTCTAACTTTTCTTCCACTCTATTTTTTACAAGATTGCTTTCTAAATATGCTGGAAGACCGATGCTTTGTACAATCGATGGTAATTCGCCGACCGTTGTCACTAAGCTATATGGTGCAAGGTTAATCGCATGCGTATCTAAGAATAATTTTTCAACAGTACGGTTTTGCGAAATCTCTGCTAGTTCAAACGATTGATAGTAGCGAGTTTTACTGCTAATTTCATATAACACATCAACTGGTACTAAGTTTGTTAATAATAAAACCGTGTCTACTTTTTCTGCGAAATCTAATAACGCCTCACGGTCTTTGTAAGAAGAGACGATTTCATATTCAGCCATCGAAATAGCCGCTTCGTTCGATTGGTGATAGCAGTACACAACGTACCCCATTTTTCTTGCTTCGCGAGCGATGGATGCGACTTGCTCATCTCCACCGATAATTCCGATGATGGCTCCTGGTAATAACTGACTCATTTATATCCTCTCCTTTTACTGAACCGTTTGAACGTTACGAACTCTTTCGTACGGACACGGTTGTTTCTTCTGTTGGTAATTGATCGTATTTATATAATTCATGCTCTTCAATCATTTGAATAAGCTTTTGTGCATACGTAGGGTCGGTCGCATATCCCGCATCTTGCAAGGCTTGCGCGGCTTGTTTGTAGTTTCTGGCTCCAAGCACCTTATGATAGAGCGTTGGGTCCCAGTCCACGCCATACGCTAATAATTGGGCATGCGCTTCAACCGATTCCGCCCAACTTTCATACACACGGAATCTTCCGTTAATCGTAATCCATGTGTTGTTCACGAATTCTGCTGTTTCTAGGACGACATTTGGCTCAGCAGCAGACCCTTTCACGCCGTATAAATTATAATATTTACTTGCTAATAAACTCTCTCCCCAGTTCGATTCGAGAATCGCTTGCGCTAGACTTACGCTTGGCAACACGCCATAATCTTTATACGCTTGTTGCGCCGCTGGGATGAGTACTTTTAAAAATTCATCTTGTGTCACATGTATTTCCTGTGGCTCGGATTTATGTTCAGATAACCATGTGATGGTCCCGGCCAAAAGAACGCTTGCTACAGCTATGATGAGAAGTCCCGTCAATTTCGATAATGACTTGAACCACTCGACAAGATGAAAGACGAATTTATTTTTTCTTTTCTTTCTTTTCGCCACAGTTTCACCACTTTCTTTATCTTTTCAATTTTATCATAAAATGGCCTATAAAAAAATGGATACCCCCTTGTTTTCAAAGAGAGTATCGCATTCATTTTTCAAACTGTTATTCCTCTAAATTAGATTCTGGAACAAACGCATTTTTGCTATATTCCAAATATTTTTGTTGTGCCTTTTCGTCATGCATCCATTCAAGGAGCGCTTGTTTTTTCGTACCGATTTGTTTATGGGTAATTCCTACCACACGAATTTCAATAATATCTTGGTAACTCCAGTGGCCATAAGTCGTTGCCACACGTAAAATTGTTACGTTTTCCTTGAATTTGCCTTTACTTACAGCAGCCGTCTTCCAATCCACGCGAACATTTTCTTGACGAATCCAGCGACTCGCAATCGCCACCTTCAAGCGTAAATATTCAGCGACTGGGTCTGAAGCGACTTCTGGAAGCACATCGGCGTTTCGGGCCACTTTATTGGCGAGCATCCACTCATAATCCGTAAACAGGCGTGCGATTTTTTGCAGATTTTCCGCCTTCAATCCACGCTCCCCGTTCTTCCATCTCGTCCAACTTTGGCCACTAATCCCTAATTCTTCTGTATAAAACGCCTTTTCTGAGACATAACGTTCTCTAACAGCGTTCACTACAATTAATACAAATGCTTCATGCATCTTCATCACCTCTTGAATCTATTATACACCTATTAGGTGCATTATTCAATAACTCTACCATTTTTTTAACACATATATTATAATAGCGATATCTAAAAAATAGTAGAGGTGAGAGTGTGCCACAATCGTCAAATAATCCATTCCATATCGGGCTTCGTACTTTTAAAACAGCCGTGTCTGTATTTATTTGCGTGGTTCTCTTTAGAATCTTACATCGTGGTTCACCGATGCTAGCAGCCTTGTCTGCTATTTTCAGTTTGCGAACAGACCATCAGCAAACCTTTAAATTTGCACTTTCTCGTTGTATCGGAAATACAACAGGTGGGGTCGTAGCTATTCTTTTATTCTACGTAAGAGCTGTTCTCCCATTTCCTGAATATACCGATTTACTGCTCGCACCTGCTGGTATCGTCATGATTATTTTATTCTGTAATCGATTCAACAAGACCGGTGTGATTAACTCATGCGCCACTTTCCTTGTTATCTTCTTCAATATAGAGGCGGGCCAAAATACCGCCTATGCGATTCAACGAATTCTCGATACAATTATCGGAGCGCTCATTGCGATTGGGGTAAACCACTTACTGCCAAATCCGCATCTTAAAGAACAACAATCTTAAATAGAAAGAGTTCTACCACACTGGTAGAACTCTTTTTTCGTACTGTTTTTTTATTTCATACGCATCATGCCGTACATACGTGTATCAATAAAGAACACGTCATCCTTCACATCAATCGGTTTAGAGAGAAGAATGTCTTTTGTTTCCATTGATTGCACACGTAGCGTTGGTTTGCCATCGACAAGAGTGATCATCACAAGATTGCCTTTGTTCAAGTACACTAGTGGCGCATAGACATCTGTTTCTGTTGTAAAGGCTTCTTCTAGTTTCTTCGTCCCTGCATTAAGAACATAATATTTAGTCTCATTATTTTTGCGCTCACTTGCCTTCACATACGTATCTGAACCAGTGAATGCAGGCACCTCATCTGCCAAGGCAATATATGCTTTGTCTCCTACTGTGTATAGAATCGATTGTACCGCACTCATGCCCTGTTCAGGTGTGATTTCTGTGAACTTCTCAGTCTCAGCATCAAAAGTCATTAAGCGGAATTTTTCATCTCTTGAATACATACTCTTGAAGAGTAGCACTTGCGGGTCGTACATGCGAGAGCTCTTGGCTTCTCCCCATGCAATCGAAGCGTATTCCTCTGGTAATTTCACTCGTTTAGCAGGTGTTGTGGCTCCCGTTTCTAAGTTCACAGAGAATGTGATGAAGAAATAGGTTGGTGCTTTCGAACCTCTATTTTCATACTCAGGCATCGGTACCACTCCATACACGGTATTGCCTTTTCTATAGAAAGTGACATCCGTTATAAAATGACTATCGCCCCCGCGTACGTCTTTAGGAATCGGAACCGAAACAGTTGTGACTTTCTTCGTTTCTTTGTTAATGATACTAAAATTCACTTTTGGATCTGTTGTACTTTCAAAGGTAAGGCTCAGACCGTATAGAAGGTCATACCCCTTAAACGCCACCAGATTGTCATAATTCGGACGATCTGTAAAAGAAAAGTCTGCCAATCTCTTTTTCGTTTGGAAGTTGTAGGCATTCTCGGAAAATCCGACACGTTTTACGTCTCCATCTAAAAGTGCATACTCTGCTCCCTTAGACGACGTCAAATCATCTGTGGAATACGACATTTCAAACGTTGCTCCGTCGACTAATTTTTTCTCTTCATCGGTTAATTGAATCGATACCGGAGCAGGCTTCACTTCTTGATACGCTGCGTGCCCAGCTGTTGCTAGAAACACAAGTCCACTAAAGGCAAATACTGCTGTTGCAAATTTACTTGATTTCATGATAACCCCTCCTTACACACTAACCTTATGATTCAATAAATAATCGCTGAGTAGCATATTTAGAACAATCCAAATGAGCATGCTACCGATTAAGAAGACCATCGCTTCATTTCCAATTAAACGAACCACAAATTGCGTACGCATAATCAGCGTGAATAACACTACGACGACTAAAATGTAGAGAACGACCGAAGTCACCTTGCGTACATAGCCCTTCTTCTCAACCCCAAAGACAAGAATCGCGAGTTGGAAGACCGTTACGATGAGCGCTACCCCCATTGTCAAAATGAGAAGAAACTGCACCGCATATTGTGGCACTAGAAGCGGCATTGCCATAGAGTTTGTCACAAGCGACCATGGTGTGATGTGGTACTGTGCAAACTCTGGAATAAAGAAGCTTGTGAGGTAGTAGTTTAAGAACACCCCAACCACTTGAACGGCTTGTAAGAAGAACGTAATCACAAGCATCGTTAATAATTTAGCCCAGTAGATTCCAAAACGTGACCCTGGAAGCATGAGTAGGCGATAAATAAATGAGCCTTTGCTGCTCCATTCTCTCGACCAAATCACTGCCGAGTAAACCAAAATCGCTGTTCCCGCAAAGAACACTGGAAGTCCGATTGAGAGTTGGTCTAGCACGACTTGTTTCACGATATCAGGACTCACAATGCGCAATTGTCCGGTTAATAACCCAGTTGTCGCAAGGGTCTTCACCTTCAACCCTAGTTGCAATAAGATTTGAAGTAAGGCCACCACGAGGATGAATCCTTTCGCCTGGCCGATATTATAAATCGTTAAGTTGATGACTTTCTTCATGGTAAGTATACCTCCCTCATCACATCGACAATTGATTTTCCCTCTTCTTCGCGGACTTCTTCTGGATAGAATTCCTTCACTACACGTCCATCGTTTAAGAGCACTGCTTTATCGACGATATACTCAATATCATTAATTTCATGCGTTGTAATCAATACGCCCCGTCCATCAAGTAGGTCGCTTGTAAACACACGCGCGATTTCTTCACGGGTAAACACGTCGATTCCTGAAAATGGTTCGTCCATCAAGATGTAATCTGTATCCAGCCCCATCCCGAGAAGCAAGTTTAGTTTAGCAACATTCCCTTTCGAGAGTGATCGTACTTCATCTTTTAAATTCAAACGGAAAAAATCTAATAAATGTCTTTCCTTTTGACGATTCCAGTTTGGATAGAACGTGCGCATAAAATCAATTGCCTCGTCCACTGTTTGGTCTGGAGAAATAATCGAACTATCTGTAATGTAGCTCACCTTTTCCGCAAACACTTTACGGGCTGGCATATCATCGATAACAACTTTCCCTTTATCAAATGGTAATAGTCCTGCAATACAGTTCATAATCGTTGTTTTCCCAATTCCGTTGACACCAATAAGAGCCGTCACTTCCCCTTTTTTCGCGTTAAATGAGATGTCATTCAACACTTGTTTCTTTCCAAATCTCT
>CAUVJW010000043.1:0-9313 GCA_963552295.1 uncultured Streptococcus sp.
AGGATGCGGCCAAAGACATCTACGGATTTATGGGAAGTTTACTCTTTGTAGGGGCGCTTCTTTCAGTTGCGTTCTTCATCGGCGCAGTCCTTGTCATTTACTACAAACAAATTTCTGAAGGGTACGAAGACCGTGACCGTTTCGTAATCCTACAAAAACTTGGTATCGATCAAAAGACCATCAAGAAATCCATCAACCGTCAAGTGCTAATTGTCTTCTTCTTACCGCTTGTCACAGCGTTTATCCATACAGCGTTTGCCTTCAAGATGTATCGTAAGATCATTCAGCTCTTTGGGGTTGACGGTAACGTAACACTAAACGCGACAATTGTGATTGGTGCCATCTTCGTAGTGGTGTATCTCATCGTGTATCAAATCACTTCACGTAGCTACTATAAAATTATTAAACGTTAATAGATTTTGTTCACAAACCATGAAGGGTTTTAGTAGGAAAGCCTACTTTAAAAAGGTTTGTATAAGTTCGAAAATTCGTAAAAAGGGCGAGGTTTTCTCGTCCTTTTTTTGTGCTCAAAAACGGGATAACTGTCCACAATAAAAAGCTTTCATAAATTTTACTTTTTCAGTTTTCAGTTTCTAAAAAACATGGTAGAATAGAATGTATTGAAGTAAAAGAAAAACTGGAGGATTCGTCATGATCGATGTTATTGACTTAAACAAAGTATTCGATAACGGCTTTGAAGCATTAAAGTCAGTAAATTTCTCAATTGAACAAGGAGACTTAGTATGTTTACTAGGACCTAGTGGTTGCGGGAAATCAACAATTTTAAACTTAATCGCAGGATTATTAACACCAACAGGAGGAGACATCCAATTTAAAGGATCATCAGTTGTTACGACAGAACCTAAAGACCGTAACATCGGATTTGTATTCCAAAACTATGCGCTATATCCGCATATGACAGTGTTAGAGAACATCATGTTCCCACTGACAGTTGGTAAAAACAAAATCTCTAAAGAAGAAGCTCAAAAAATTGCAGAAGAATATATGCAATTAACAAACATTGAAGAGCTAGCAGGTAAAAAACCTGGTACTTTATCAGGGGGACAACAACAACGTGTGGCCATCACTCGTGCGCTTGTTCAAAAACCTGAAGTACTTCTACTTGATGAACCATTAAGTAACTTGGACGCTCGTTTACGTTTGAAAATCCGTGAAGAAATCCGTCGTCTTGTAAAAGAAGTAGGAATCACAACAATCTTCGTAACGCACGACCAAGAAGAAGCTTTATCAATCTCAGATAAAATCATTCTTTTAAACGAAGGGTACATTCAACAACATGATGACCCACAAAACTTATACCTAGAACCAAGTAACTTATTCGTTGCGAAATTCATCGGTAACCCAATCATCAACATTACAGAAGTGGAAATTAAAGACGGCGTGATTACTCACCCATCATTCAGCTTACCAACTTCTGAATTATCACAAGACCGCAAACGCCAAGAATTAGCAGATGGTCACTACTACTTAGGAATGCGTCCTGAAGACGTGGTTCCAGTAGCTGAAGGTGAACAAGGACACTTCTCTACAACCATTAGCGGCGTAGAATTAATCGGACGTGAACGTATTCTTCACTTCCCATTAGGCGAACAATTCTTGAAATCAATTGTAAGTGTGGAGCATAAGATTGAAGAAGGAGACACACTTTCATTCCAATTACTAAAACACAAAATCTTCTTATTCGATAAAGATGGAGCGCGTGTTTACTAATGAGAAAATATAATCCAGAGAACCAACCTAAAGCTTGGTTATTCCTTCTCCCATCTTTAGGAGTGATTCTTCTCTTTAACATTTATCCATTACTTCGTTCGTTCTGGATGAGTTTCCAAAAAGGGTCACTATTAAAATTACAATACACTGGTTTAGACAACTACCAAAAAGTAATTGCAGACCCTGTATTCCATAAAGCGTTACTCAACACAGCATTGTATGCATTCGCAGTAGTGCCAGTAGCGTTATTAATCTCAGTCATCATTGCATGGATTATTTTCGAGAAGATTAAACGTAAAAGCTTCTTCGAAACAATCTTCTTCATGCCTTACGTTACAAGTACAATCGCTATCGGGATTGTGTTCCGTTACTTCTTCAACGGGGACTACGGAATTATTAACTTCTTCCTTGGCTTGATTGGTATTCCAGCTGTGAACTGGTTAGATAACGTAAACATGAGTATGCCAACATTGATTATTTTTGGGGTTTGGACAAGTTTAGCGTTCAATATCATTATCCTCTTAGCAGGATTACGTAATATTGATCCTGAGCACTTCAAGATTGCGAAAATGTTTGGTGCGACAGACCGTGAAATCTTCTGGCGTATTACATTCCCGCAATTAGTTCCAACAATTGCCTTCCTTTCAACGGTTAACTTAATCGGGGCATTCAAAGTGTATACACAAGTGTACGCATTATTTGGCGGAACTGCTGGTCCAGCGAACTCAGCAACAACAGCTGTGTACTATATTTACGACAAGTTCCATGTGGCAGGAAGACCAGGGGTTGCCATGGCAGCAACTGTAATCTTGTTTGCAATCATTCTTTTTGCAACATTCCTCCAAAACAAATTCTTGAGAAAGGCGGAGGGATAAGAAGATGAAAAAAGTATTTAACGGTTTTTCAATCGCGCTTTTAATTTTCTTAGCGTTGATTACTGTATTCCCATTTATTTACATGGTAATGACAGGGTTAATGACATACGCAGAAGCAACAAGCATTCCACCGTCATTCATCCCAAGCGAATTCAAATTTAGTAACTACTTAGAAGTATTTAGCCGTGCGCCATTCTTACGTTACTTCGGAAACACATTATTTGTGTCTCTATTTACAACAGTGGCAACAGTCATTACTTCATTATTAGCAGCCTTTGCCGTAACAAGCTTACAGTTCAAAGGGAAAAACATTGTCATGATGATTTTAGTTTCTCTATTAATGGTTCCTTACGAATCAATCATCTTTACAAACTACCAAACAATCGCTCAATTAGGGTTATTAAACACTTATGTAGCGTTAATCATTCCGTTCTTAACAAGTATCTTCTATATTTACTACTTGAACGGGTACTTAAAAGGAATCCCAAGTACATTCTACAAAGCTGCTAAAATTGATGGTGCGAGTGATTTAGAATACATCCGCCGCATTTTAGTGCCAATGTGTAAACCAGCATTGGTAACAGTAGGGATTTTAACATTCATCCAAAGCTGGAATTCATTCCTATGGCCATTATTGGTTACAAATACGAAAGAGTTCCGTCTATTAAACAACGGACTTTCTGCCTTCACGACAGAAGCCGGAAGTGATGTTCACTTACAAATGGCCGCAGCAACTTTAACGGTTATCCCAATTCTGTTAATTTACTTTGTATTCAGAAAAGAAATTATTAGAGGGGTTGCGAAGAATGGTATCAAAGGATAAAACAACGATTACCTTTCATAGCGGCATTTTAACCATTGGTGGAACCGTCATCGAAGTAGCGTATAAAGATAGTCATATCTTCTTCGACTTCGGGACTGAGTTTTTACCAGAATTAGAATTGCCCGATGAATCGGTGCAAACACTCACTGACCATAAAGTGATTCCACATTTAAAAAATATGTACGATGCACGTATCCCATACAAATACGAAGGGGATGAAGATAAAGACTATGCCAACACGGCGGTCTTTATCTCACATGCGCATTTGGACCATACAAGAATGTTGAATTATTTAGACCCAAACATTCCTTTATATACGTTGAAGGAAACAAAAATGATTGTAAATTCACTCAACCGCAATGGTGTGTTCTTACTACCATCGCCGTTTGAAGACGATACATTTACAAGAGACATGATTGGGTTAGATGCTGGAGACGTGATTCAGGTTGGGGAAATCGAAGTAGAAATCGTGCGTGTCGATCATGACGCATACGGGGCTGCTGCTTTAATCATCAAAACTCCTGGTCATCATATTACGTATACAGGAGATTTACGACTTCACGGTCATAACGTCGAAGACACGATTGCATTTTGTAAAAAGGCAAAACATACCGACATCTTAATGATGGAAGGTGTATCGATTAGCTTTGGAGACCGTAAAGAGGTTGAAGATCAAATCAAACCTGAAAACGAGGAAGATGTGATTCGTCATATCGCACGCCTCGAACAAGAAAATCCAAATCGACAAATCACATTTAATGGCTATCCAGCAAATGTCCGTCGCTTTGAAAAAATCGTCGAAGGAACAAGCCGTACTGTTGTGCTAGAAGCAACCATGGCGGCACTTCTGAAAGAAGTATTCCAAAAAGAAGCTCATTACTACTATAGAGAAGGGGCTCCAAAACTCGACGAACTTGATCCTACTTTAGAAATTTCATATCAAACGTTGTTAGAGGATACTTCGAAGTACCTATGGCAAGCCGTCGACCATTTCGAACGTTTGCAGGAGGGAAGCTTATACATCCATAGCGATGCACAGCCTCTTGGGGACTTTGATCCACACTATCAACCGTTTCTTGATTTATTGGCGGAAAAACACATTGAGTTTGTACGCCTAGCTTGCTCAGGTCACGCAAAACCGGACGATTTAGACCGTATTATTGCGATGATTGAGCCTAAATGTTTGGTTCCAATTCATACGTTAAAACCAGAACTTCTGGTAAATCCGTATGGTGACAGAATATTGCCGTATCGCGGCGAAAAAATTGTGTTGTAAAAACTATATAACAAAAGGAGAAGAAAAATGAAATTCAAATCTTTAGTAAAAGCGACACTAGCAACTGCATCAGTTGTGGCGTTAACAGCATGTGGAGCTAACTCATCAAACAGCTCACAAGCTGAAGCTAAAAAAGACATCGTAACAGAGGTTAAATCAGAAACAACAATCACTTTCTGGCATGCTATGAACGGTCAGCTTGAAAAAGCTCTTCAAAAATTAACAGAAGACTTCATGAAAGCTAACCCAAATATCAAAGTAGAGTTACAAAACCAATCTTCATACAAAGATTTACAAGCTAAAATTAACTCAACTTTAACTTCACCAAAAGACTTACCAACAATCACTCAAGCATATCCTAACTGGTTATTCAGTGCTGCTGAACAAGATACATTGGTAGATTTCAAACCATACATTGAAAACGAAACAATCGGATTCAAGAAAGGTGAAGAAATCCGTCCAGAATTAATGGAAGGTGCTAAAATTAACGGAGTACAATACGGTATCCCATTCAACAAATCTACAGAAGTATTATTCTACAATGCAGATTTATTGAAACAATACGGTGTTAAAGTTCCAACTACTTTAGATGAATTAAAAGAAGCAGCTAAAACAATTTACGAAAAATCTAACCACGAAGTTGTTGGTGCTGGATTCGACTCATTAAACAACTACTATGCAATTGGTATGAAGAACAAAGGCATTGACTTCACTAAAGAATTAGACTTCGCAAGTGACGCTTCAAAAGAAGTTGTTAAATACTATGCAGACGGAATTAAGGATGGATACTTCCGTGTTGCTGGTTCAGATAAATATTTATCAGCACCATTCCAAAACAAAAAAGTAGCTATGTATGTTGGTTCAACAGCTGGTGAATCATTCGTAGCTAAAGGTGCTAAAGAAGCTGGTTTCGAATACGGAGTAGCTGCTCGTCCTGAGAAATACAACCTACAACAAGGTACTGATATTTACATGTTCGAAGGTTCTACAACTGAAGAACAACGTACTGCAGCATTCTTATACTTGAAATTCTTATCTTCAGCTGAATCTCAATTATACTGGGCACAACAAACTGGTTACATGCCAACAATTGCTTCAGTGTTAGAAAAAGATGAATACAAGAATTCAGGTTCTAAAGTTCCTAAAATCTTAGCAGATGCTACTAAGAATTTATTCTCAATTCCTGTAGTTGAAAACTCTGATCCTGCATACGCAGAAGTTCGTACGATTTTAGAAAAAATCTTTACAACTCAAAACGGCAATGTAGATCAATTAATCCAAGATTCTAAAGCACAATTTGATGCAGCGTGGAATCAATAATCACATATAAGTTCATTCACAACACAATCACAACGAAAGCCTGGGGAATTTTCCTCAGGCTTTTTGTGTGGGATGCGGAAGATGTGTTTCGGTGTTGGAATGTGTTTAGGTGCTGTAAAGTGGGTTGGTGCTGGGAGGCCCCTTCGGGGGAGGCTTTTAGGTGTATGGGGTGTGGTGGTGGATTGCTTTAGAAACATGCGGTTTTAATTGTTGAAAGAATATTAGTGAGCCACCGACTCGAGCCTAGGGTCTCTCGTCTTTGAAGCCTCAAAGAGACACTAACGAATGAATTCGTAAGTGTCTCTAATTCGCATTCAATGGATATTCTCACTAATCTTTCAACAAAACCGCTGTTTCTGTCGCAATGGATGTACAAGGCGTACACCTAAAAGCCTCCTGAAGGGATTTCCACACAACAAAGCTGAGGAAAGTTGAGAGGTGTTCTTGAGATTGTGTTCCTCGTTCACGACGGACCGGTGCAAGGACGGAGTGTCTGCTTTTTAGGAGAGTGTGCTATAATGGGGCGACAAGAGAGGTGAATCGGATGCGGTATGTGCTTTTATTAAGAGGCGTCAATGTTGGTGGCAAAAATAAAGTCGTGATGAGCGAATTGAAGGAATTGCTGAGAGGTGAAGGGTTCAGTGATGTGGATTCGTACATTAATAGTGGGAACTTATTTTTTGCAAGCGATGAGAGTGTGGGAAAAATCGTTGTGAAACTTGAAAAGGTATTAGAAGAGAATTATGAGTTCTCGATTCCGTTTGCGCTGCTTTCAAAAGAGGATTACTTAGAAGAAATGGCGGGGCTTCCGGAATGGTGGAAGGATGATTTTGCCAGAAAAGATATTTTGTTTTTCTCACGAGGGACAGGTGTGAGTGAGGTTATCCGATTTGTAGAAGATTCTGAGTTTTATAATGAGAGAGTCTATATTGGGAAAGGTGCCGTCTTCTGGGCGAAAATCGATGAGGCAGAGTTTCAAAAAACGACTTACCACAAGAAGATTTTGAAGCAACCATTTTATAAGACGATTACGATTCGAAATGGGAAGACATTTGATAAAATCGCAGAAATACTGCAGACAGAGAAACCTTTGTGATAGAGCTTTTTTATGGTACAATAGTGTGTGAATTTGTAGAGAGTGAGGCGCATTATGGAAATTAAAATTATTGAAACAAGTGATATGCATGGGTACGTGTTACCGACAAACTATACTGAAAGAAACATGGACTTAGGATTCAGTACGGCGAAGGCTGCAACTGTGATTCGTCGCTTAAAAGAAGAAGCGAATGGTCCTGTGATTCAAATCGAAAACGGGGACTTCATTCAAGGGTCACCATTAAGCTACTATGTTCGTAAACAAGATTCAAAAGTAGCCTCTGATTTAACAAAAGTATTGAACTACTTAAACTATGACTTAGGAATTCTAGGAAACCACGAGTTTAACTATGGGTTGGACTACTTAAGAGAAGCGATTGCGTCTTATAACTACCCAATTCTTTGCTCAAACATTTTAACTAAAGACGGCAAGCCAGCGTTTGGCGAACCTTACAAAGTGTTCGAGAAAGACGGTGTGAAAATCGCAGTTTTAGGAATTACAACGCCTTATATTCCAAATTGGGAACAACCTGCAACGGTTAAAGATTTAGTATTCGTGAGCGCGTTGGAAACAGCGAAGAAATATGTCCCAGAAATGCGTAAAGTGGCGGACGTTGTCGTTGTAACATACCACGGAGGATTCGAGTGCGACCTTTCATGTGGTGATCCAACGGAACTCTTAACAGGAGAAAACGAAGGGTATGCGATTGCGACGCAAGTAGAAGGAATCGATGCGTTAGTGACAGGACACCAACACCGTGTGATTGCACAAAAAGTGAATGGCGTGCCAGTGATTCAACCAGGATACCGCGGCGCTTATGTAGGTGAAATCAGCTTAGAAGTGGAAAAAGTAGACGGAAAGTATACAGTTGTTTCAAGTGAAGCAAAACTTCACCCAACAGAAGATGTGCCAGCAGATCCAGCCGTATTAGAAATGTTTAGCGATTTACAAGCGGAAGTGGAAGATTGGTTAGATACTCCAGTAGGAAAAGTTGTTGGAGATATGACGATTAAAGATCCACATGCAGCACGTTTAAGTGAGCATCCATATATTGAATTTATCAATAAGGTTCAAATGGAAGCCAGCGGTGCAGACATCTCAGGGACTGCATTATTTAACAATGACGGACGTGGATTTAACTCAGAAATCCGTATGCGTGACGTGATTACAAACTACATTTATCCAAATACTTTAGCCGTTCTAAAAGTGAGCGGTGAAGACTTAAGAAAAGCTCTTGAGCGTGTGGCGACTTATTTCATCGTCGAAAACGGACAAGCGGTCTTCAATCCTAAATATGTGGAACCAAAACCTCAATACTACAACTACGATATGTATGAAGGAATCGAGTACACATTAGACTTCACTAGACCATTCGGCGACCGTGTGACTCGCTTAGAGTACCATGGCAAACCTGTTCAAGATACGGATGAATTAGAAGTAGTGACAAACCAATATCGTGCAGTTGGTGGCGGAAACTATAGTATGTTTAAGCCAGAGAAGATTGTGCGTGAGGTGCAGATTGACATGACGGAGCTCATTGCGGAATACTTGCGCAAACATCCAGTCATCGAAGCAACAGTCAACAACAACTTTAAGACTGTGGTGAAATAATATAAAGACACTTCAAACTCCTCAGAGTTTGTTATAGAAAAGCATTATAGGATACCGGTTTGAGTCTTAGGTCTCAAACCTACCAAGCTTCAAACAGTCTCTACGAAATGAATTTCTAGAGACTGTAATTCACATTGGTTATGATTCCCTATAATGCTTTCTATAACCTCTGAGGAGTTTTCTGTTTTATCAGCGCTTAAGTTGTTGTGTTGCTTCAATAAAGTTAGAACAAATATTCCTTCATTCGAAATGAGAAGCGTTAGCCAATATAGCTGTACCGGATTGAGCCAAGGTCTCAATCCTATCGAGCCTCAAACGGATGGTAGGAAATGAATTTCCAACCATCCGTAATTCGCATCGATTACTGATCGCTATAATGGCTACTATGTTATCCGAAAACGCGTAGCTTTTTTTCTTTGTATCTTAACGTTGTTGTTTTGCTTCGATGGAGTGAGTGCAAGTATTCCTTCATTCGAAAGGGAAATGTGCTTAAAATGGATTGGAGATTCTTATGTTGAGATTGCGAAAAGTTTAGGATTTTGTTAGGGAATGTTACGGTATAGGCGGGATATGGTATGATG
>CAUVJW010000044.1:0-9237 GCA_963552295.1 uncultured Streptococcus sp.
AAGAGGAAACGCACTTGTTGTTCATGGTTCAAGTTCATTGTATCGGCAATCGAGAACACAACGCCGGGCAAGGTTCCACTCGCTCCTGCTGTTGGAGTCGCACACACAAGCCCCATTGCAGCATTGACTTCGTTTGTTCCAAGCGCATATTGTACCCCCGCTAGAATACTATCTCCCGACAATGTTTTCCCACGTTCACGATACTTCTTCATCTTCAACGCGTCGCCACCCGTTAAGCCTGTTGGAGAGAACACTCCCTCTCCTTCCACGCTTCGTTCAACGGCGTTCTTCATCGTTTGTAAGTTTTTTTCCATTTTCTCCCAGATGTACTCACGACTTTGCTGGGTCATTTCCATTTCCTGTTCAATCATGATTTCCGAAATGGGCTTCTTTTGTTCTGTTGCTAATGCTACCAATTCTTTAATGGTCGAAAACATTGCAAACTTCCTTCCTTATCATCACGCAAACATATAGATGTTATGCGTTTTTCTTAATGTTTGTATTTGTTCTTTTAATTCTGGGGATAATAAATCAACAAGCTCATATCCCATCATTTGGCTATCTTCTGTCATTTCCACTCGTTGTTTTGAAATGGTCACACCATGCTCCTGTAGTAAATTGTAGAGAACAGGCATTTCCCCGAGAGAAACCACTTCAAGTAAAATCGGAAGCGGACCTGATAGTTCCATCTTAAAGCCATCCACCTCAATGTACTTCACTTCCACTGCTCCGCCACCAACAGAGGTCCCAATGAGGCGAATCGTACGTTTCTCATCGCTCAAGGTCAAATCCGCAGTATTGGCGTGATTCACAGGGCTTGGTTCTTTCCGCTCGACAAATTCAATATGCAACCCTTGGGATACCGCAATCTCAACGGCACGCGGCACGCGCTCATCATCTGTCGCAAAGCCTAAGATTCCGCTAATAATAGCAAAATCGGTCCCGTGTCCCTTATGCGTTTCGGAGAATGACTCATAATAGTCGCATCTCACATTCTTTGGTGTGCCTCCGAATAATTGTCTTGCAAGAGCACCAATCGCAATCGCTCCAGCAGTATGTGAAGAAGAAGGGCCCACCATAATCGGACCAATAATATCAAAACAGCTCTTATAATTTTGTACTTTATTTCCTTCCATGTCGGCCATCCTTTCTTTGCCTTTCTATCGTATCAGTATCCGCCTTTAATGTAAATTATTTTTGGCCGGCCACCCGTATAGCGTATGCATCGAGTAAGATTCGACTGATAACTTGTAGGGGCAGGCGCGAGCGTACTTCATAGTCTGGGAAATACGAACTTTCAGATTTATAGCCAACAAACGTGATATCACTGAGTCTTGCCAGAGGACTCGCTCCGTTTGCGGTCAGTAAAATAACGGGAACTTCATTTTGTTGACATACTCTTGCGGCTTCCACTAACTCTTCTGTATGGCCGTTCAATGAAATAATAATCGCCACATCTTGGGGTTTTAAACGGTGACTAATCGTTCGGATAATATTTGGATCCACATACTGTTCACAAGTACGTTCTAAAAGGTGCAATTTAATTTCCATTTCACTGGCAATCATTTCGCTAAGTCCTCGAGAAAATAGATATACTCGTTGTGCCCCAAAAATCGCCTGCACAGCATCCTCAATAGTCTTACTATCTAGTTGCTCAATGGTTCTACGAACTTCTTGTTCATTTTTCACGACAACCGCTTGAATTTTTTTGTCAACAGCTTCCAAACTGTTGAAGGTGGATAACTCTTCATTTGTAAAACGGTATTGTTTCTTTAAATCATGTTTAAAACTCGTAAAACCGTCATATCCTAGCTTCTTCATGGTTCGCACAATAGACGCAGTAGAAACATTTGCATCCTGACTCAACTTCACGATGGAAATAGAAGGGATCTCTTCTAGATGTTCCTCGATATAAGCGAGTAGATATTTTTCCGTATTCGTTAAACCTTGCGTGTTGAACATGCGAATTCCTCCATTTTGTAAAGATTTACAAATGTTAACCTCATTTTAGAAAACATTTACAACCTGACGTATGTAATAATAAGTATAGCAAAAAAAGCTTGGAGGTGAAATGATGATTTATACGTGTACGATGAATTTAGCCATCGATTTGTTCATTAAAACTGAGCAAATGCTACCGTCTGAAGTGAACCGAACCGACGAGGCTGTTTACATGCCAAATGGAAAAGGCGTAAACGTCAGCTTCATCTTAAAGGAACTCGGAATTGATAGCACCGCCACTGGTTTTAAAGCAGGTTTTACTGGCCAATTTATCGAGGAAGAACTGCAAAAGGCAGGTATCCAAACACAATTCGTCACGGTGGACGGAATTACTCGCATCAATGTGTTCACGCAAGTTGTGGCCACAAACGAAGAATTCAAACTCGTCAACCAAGGCCCAAGTGTAACACCCAAACAAGAAGCGTCCCTTCTTGCTATTGTGGAAAACATGAACGCAGACGATATTTTGTTTGTTTCTGGAAGTCATCCTGAAGGTATCACACGTGCCACTTACGAGAACATCACAAAAGCGTCGCAGCAACGTGGCTTTAAGTTTATTCTCGACACTTCCGCTAGTTTTGTACCTGAATTATTAGGCTATAAACCATATCTCATCAAACCAAATGATGAAGAATTAGCTGAATGGTTTGGCTTGAAAGACATTAGTCTGGAGGAAATTAAAGACTGTGGTCGTAAACTCCTCGAGCAAGGTGCTCAAAACATTATCGTTTCTTTAGGAGACAAGGGAGCCATTCTCTTTACACCAACTGAAACGATTCATGTCACAGCACCAAAAGGCGAAGTAGTCAATACTGCCTGTGCAGGAGATACACTACTTGCTACCTTCGTGGGAAGCAAGATACAAGGTTTATCCGATGAAGAAGCACTAATCAAAGCCGTCGCAGCGGGAAGCTCAACCGCTTTTAGACCTGGTTTGACAGACTTCTCGGATGTTCCTACATTAATGCAACAAATCAAACGAGTATCCTAACTCGGAAACAATAAAGGAGGAAAAACTATGACAAAATATGATATTATCGCTGCCACTGGGTGTCCGACAGGGATTGCGCACACTTACATGGCACAAGAAGCGCTCGAGCAAGCCGCTAAAAAAGCAGGAGTAACAATTAAAGTCGAAACACATGGACAAATCGGTATCGAAAACGAACTTACTCCAGAAGAAATCGCAAACGCAAAAGCAGTCATCATCGCTGCTGACAAGGACGTTCAACCACAACGTTTCGTAAACAAAAAGATTATCGACGTTTCAGTTGGACAAGGAATTAAAAATGCCGACGAATTAGTAGCACAAGCTCTTCGCGGAGAAGGCGTTGTGAAATACCACTCTGACGATGCAGCTGTTGAATCTTCACAAGCTCCACAATCTTCTAACGTTGGCAAAAGTTCTATCGGTCGTGAAATTTACAAACACTTGATGAACGGGGTATCTCACATGCTTCCATTCGTTGTTGGTGGTGGGGTGCTTATCGCGATTTCATTTGCCGTATTCGGAATTTACTCATTCGATCCAAATCACGAAACATATAATGCCTTTTCTGCTCAATTAAAAGAAATTGGTGGTTTAGCAATGGGCTTAATGACTCCTGTTCTAGCAGCCTACATTGCACAAAGTATTGGGAACCGTCCAGCATTAGTGAGCGGTTTTGTTGCAGGTTTAATGGCAAGTAATGGCGGCGCAGGATTCCTTGGCGGTATCGTCGGTGGTTTCTTCGCAGGTTACTTAGTTGTATTCTTGGAAAAATTATTTAAAGGACTTCCTAAAACATTGGATGGTCTTAAAGCTATTTTCTTATATCCATTATTAGGTGTATTCATTACTGGTTTATTTATGAGTGTCATCGTTAGTCCAATGGCTGGTATTAACCAATCATTAATGGAGTTCCTAAAAGGATTCCAAGATTCAAACCCTGTTCTTCTTGGTCTTGTTATCGGATGTATGTGTGCCTTTGATATGGGTGGCCCAGTGAACAAAGCAGCCTACGTTACAGGTACAGTTCTTCTTGGTGAAGGAAATACAGCATTCATGGCTGGGGTTTCTGCAGCATGTATCGCTCCTCCACTTATCACAACTGTTGCCGTATTATTATTCAAAAACCGTTTTGATACAAACGAACGTAATGCTGGTTTAGTCAACTTCATCTTAGGTTCAACTCACATTACTGAAGGAGCTATTCCTTTCGTTGCCAAAGATCCACTTCGCGCAATGCCTTCAATGATGTTAGGTTCTTCAATCGCTGCAATCTTAACTTACTTATTCGGCGTACAAGTACCTGCTCCTCACGGTGGATTCTTAGTATTACCAGTTGTAACACATCCATTCTTATGGGTATTAGCCATTGCGATTGGTTCTGTTGTCGGTGGTCTTGTTCTTGGAGCAACTCGTAAACCACTTTCTGAATAATCGACTTTTAGAAAGAACTTAGGAGGTTGAAAATGTTAATTAGTAAAGAATCTATTTTCTTAAATGAAAACCTTACTTCTCAAGAAGAAGTGTTTCACTTCATCGCTCAAAAAGCCGTAGCACTAGGCGTCTCAGCAGACGAAAACGCCGTGTACAACGGACTTGTAGAACGTGAACAACAAGGAACAACAGGAATGATGGACGGATTTGCGATTCCACATGCGAAATCAAGTGCCATCACGACTCCAAAAATCGTCATTGTTCGCCTTAATGATGGGATTGATTGGAACAGTATGGATGGAAAACCAACTTCATTCATCTTCAGCTTATTAATTCCAGATGGCGAAGCAGGAACGACTCACCTTAAATTATTAGCAACCGTAGCTCGAATGCTCATGAAAGCTGATGTCAAAGAAGCTTTATTAGGTGCTACAACTGCTGAACAACTTGAAGAAGTATTAAATAGTCATTTAGCAGGCTAACCCACTCTCCAGGAGAGAAAGCACAAAACAGCTCTCTCCTGGTATTTTTATTTCATTCCCCGAAATTTGGTTGAAAGTCCTCATAGTCCCCTCTTTTTTATGAAAACGCTATTGACGAAAGCACTAAAAAAACTTACAATGGTATTAACTGGTAGTGACCAGTTGTAGAAGAGTTTTTTACGAAAGGAGGAACCGATATGGTAGCCAAACCTTCTCCACTCTACTCAACACTGAGTCTAGCGTTGATCGACTTCATTAAGACCAAAGGAAAAGTGCACGAAAAAATGCTTTCGGAGCGCGAAATTACAAAAGTCTATAATGTCAGTCGCACCACCGTTCGAACAGCGTTGAAGGAATTGGAGACGCTTGGATATATTTATAAGCGTCATGGAAAAGGCACGTTCATTTCAACGCAATGGAAAGAACGCCAAAACTTGCTGGAAGGCTACAGTTTCACGGAACAGATGAAGGAACTCGGCAAAGTCCCTTCCACGAAAATTACTTCGCTGGATTGTTACGAAGCCGATGAATTTATCGCTCCACTCGTTGGAATCGAAGCTGGCGACAAGCTCTTTCGTCTGAAACGCATTCGGTATGCAGATGGCATTCCACTCATGAAAGAAACAACTTTCTTACCATACGACGTCTTCAAAACCATAACGAAGACGCAGTTAGAAGGCCAATCTTTATATGAAGTGTTTGCGAATGATTTTCATCAGCAAATCCACTACGCCGACGAAGAATTCTCAGCGAGCATTATCTCGCCGGAAGAAGCGGAAGTCTTGGATGTGGATCCGCACAGCGCTTGTTTACGGTTTATGCGAACCACATTAAATCCTGAAAATCGCATCATCGAATATACGATCAGTGTTGCCAGAAGCGACCAATTCTTCTACAAAGTAAGACACTATCGCACAAACAACTAAAAAAATATTTGGAGGGTATTATGTTTCAATTTTCAACTAGTCAATTAGAAGCTTTATCTGCAGAAATTACAACGCGCGAAATTCGCCAACAACCAGAATTATGGAAAGAAGCTTTTGATTACTACAAAGCAAACTTAGAACGCATCACTGCTTTCTTAGACCGTTTACCAGAAGGCAAACTTCGCGTGATTTTCGCAGGTGCGGGGACATCACAATATGTGGGAGATACGATTCTTCCTTACTTAAAACGTACAGGAAATGAGGACCGTTTTGATTTCCAATCGGTCGGAACAACAAACCTTGTAAGTAATCCACATGACTACTTCAAAGCAGAAATTCCTACAGTGCTTGTTTCATTTGCACGTAGCGGGAACTCACCAGAAAGTCTTGCCAGTGTGCAACTTGGCAAACAAATCGTGCGCGACTTCTATCAAATCACAATCACTTGTGCGCCAGAAGGAAAATTAGCCGTTGCTGCTAAAGACGATACAAACAACTTACTCTTAATGATGCCAGACCGCTCTAACGACGCTGGTTTTGCGATGACAGGAAGCTTCACTTGTATGACTCTTACAGCGCTTCTTGTATTCGATGAAGCACACTCACTTGAAGAAAAAGAAGGCTTCGTGAAAGCTATCCGCCAAATGGGATCAAGCGTCCTCGAACGTGAAGACGTGATTCAACATTACGTGAACTTAGACTACAACCGTGTGATTTACTTAGGTTCTGGTTCACTCAGCGGCCTTACTCGCGAAGTTCAATTGAAGATTCTTGAATTGACTGCTGGACAAATCGCAACAGCGTTCGATTCTTCAATGGGATTCCGTCACGGTCCTAAATCATTTGTAAACGGCTCTTCTCTAGCCTTCGTATTCGTATCGAACGACGACTATACGCGTCAATACGACATCGACATCTTAAACGAATTACACGGCGACCAAATTGCACGCCTTGTTCTTGCAGTTGGAGTGGATGCAGAAAGTGACTTCGAAGGTCTCTCATTCAACTTCGATAAAGAATATCGTTTCGTTCCAGATGCTTACCTTGCACTTCCATGTGCAATATTTGGACAAACGGTTGCTCTACTTTCTTCTATCAAAGTTGGAAACAAACCAGACACTCCTTCACCAACAGGCACTGTAAACCGTGTCGTTAAAGGAGTAACGATTCACCCATTAGAAGCATAAATAACTTTATTGAAAAGAGATGATCCTATGACAACTTATATTTATGCCAAAGCATTTTATTTTGAAGACGAAGTGAAAGGCCCAGGGTACTTACCTATCTTAGACAATGGGACTTTCGGAGCCTTTCAAACTGAAAAACCAGAAAGTGGCGCTACGATTATCGACTACGGCAACCATCAAATTGCCCCAGGTCTTGTAGATACACATATTCATGGATTCAAAGGCGCTGACGTCATGGATAACGACGTAGAAGCACTTCGTACCATTTCAGAAGGACTTCCTTCCTGCGGGGTTACTTCTTACTTACCAACAACCTTAACCGCATCTCGCGAATTATTAGCGGATGTCTGCCAAACAGTCGGCGATAACGCCACAACACTTGGCGGCGCTAAAATTAGAGGGATTTTCCTAGAAGGTCCATTCTTTAGCGAAAAATACAAAGGCGCGCAAAACCCTAAATACATGGGTGACCCTAAATCTGAAATCTTGGATGAATGGCAAGAACGCGCTGGCGGTTGGGTGAAGAAAATCGCGATTGCGCCAGAACGTGAAGGTGCTGTTGATTTCATCAAACACGCGAAAACAAAAGACATCTATGTAGCTCTTGCACATACAGATGGCACTTACGAAGATTGTAAAAACGCCGTTGAAGCCGGTGCGAATATCTTCGTTCACACTTACAACGGAATGCGCGGCTTACACCACCGCGAACCAGGCGTTGTCGGCGCGGCACTCACATTGCCAAACGTATTCGATGAACTCATCTGCGACGGTCACCACGTACATCCAGTGAGTGCAAGTATCGTTATGAAATGTTGCGGTCACGACCATGTAGCTCTGATTACAGACTGCATGCGTGCTGGCGGTATGGGCGAATGCGAATCGATGCTGGGAGAATTCCCTGTTATCGTAAAAGACGGTACGGCTCGCTTGAAGGACGGCGGTAGCCTTGCTGGAAGTATCCTAGAACTCATCCAAGGGGTTCAAAACGTTGTAAAATGGGGCATTGCGACTCCACACGAAGCTCTTACAATGGCTAGTCTTGTTCCTGCAAAATCAGTCGGTATCGACGACGTTTGCGGACGCATCGACCCAGGGTACGCAGCGGACTTCATCGTATTAGACGATGAGTTACAACTCAAAGCGACTTACTTAGACGGTAAGCCTTATTTCGAAGCTTAAATAATTAAAACAACTAAAGGAGTGTTATTATGTCAAAATTAGTATTAACAAAAGGAAAATATGATCACTTAGTCAAACTTTCAAACAAAAACCATGTCATCGGTGCTTTAGCAATTGACCAACGTGGTTCATTGAAAAAAATGATTGCTGCAGGAAATCCAAATGTAAAAGGTGACGAAGGTATCATCCGCTTCAAAGAATTAATCTCTGAAGAATTAACAAAATACTCTTCTTCAATCCTTTTAGACCCAGAATACGGTCTTCCAGCTGCAAAATTACGCCACGAAGACTGCGGACTTTTAATCTCTTACGAAAAAACTGGTTACGACGCAACAGAAATCGGCCGCTTACCAGACTTACTTCCAATCTGGTCTGCAAAACGTATTAAAGAATTAGGCGCTGACGCCGTTAAAGTTCTTTTATACTATGATATTGACGAAGATCCAGCAATCAACGACATCAAACATGCATGGGTAGAACGTGTTGGTAGCGAATGTGTGGCAGAAGATATTCCATTCTTCTTAGAAATCGTTTCTTACGAAGCAAGTGACGACGATGTGAAATCAGCTGCATACGCTAAAGTGAAACCTCATAAAGTAAACGACGCAATGAAAGTCTTCTCTGACCCACGTTACAACGTTGACGTATTAAAAGTAGAAGTTCCAGTAAACATGAACTTCGTAGAAGGCTTCACTAAAGAAGGCGTTGAACCTGTGTATACTCGCGAAGAAGCGTTACGTTTATTCAAAGAACAATCTGAAATTACTGACCTACCATTCATCTTCTTAAGTGCTGGTGTTTCTGCTGAATTATTCCAAGAAACTCTACGCTTTGCTAAAGAAGCTGGTTCTACTTTCAATGGTGTGTTATGTGGTCGTGCAACATGGAAAGATGCTGTAGCTGTATTTGCGACTGAAGGGGAAGAAGCTGGTCGTGCGTGGTTGGAAAACCAAGGACGTAAGAACATTGAGGATCTTAATGTTGTTTTAGGTGAAACTGCAACTCCATGGTTAGAACGTGTTGAAGTAAAATAATAA
>CAUVJW010000045.1:0-9147 GCA_963552295.1 uncultured Streptococcus sp.
AAAGCATTTTACTATTCGTGAAAGCGAATGGATTGGAGGTGTCACATGAGTCAAGAGATTCTAAATTCTGTTTTGGCCATTGAGTCTGAAGCAAAAGCGTTGAAGGAAAAATTCGAAGAACAATTATCCCAAACACATGAAGCAACAGATCAACGAGTGAACGAAGCTAAATCGAATATGGAACAATCGTTAGAAATCTACAAAGCTGAGTTGAAAGAAAAAAATCAACAAAAGAAAGCAGAGTTCGAAGCGAAAGTGAAAGAAGATGAATTAGCGGAGATTGCTACTCTAACAGAACGTTTCAATCATCTGAAACAGGATTTAGTTCAGGATACTGTGAAGGAGGTGTTGAAGAGATATGGCGATAGCTAAAATGAGTAAGGTGATGTTGATTGCCCCAACGGACAAACAAAATGACCTATTGGATGCTATTCAAGAATTACAATCTTTAGAAGTAACCTCGCTAGAACAGGCGAAAGAACTATTTACCGAAAATTCCATCGCTTTACAAGAAGTGGATACAGAGAAAATGAATGCTCTTCAACAGAAATTCGAAGGGATTCATGCGGCCATTACTTTTGTGGAAAAAAATCAAAAGCAACCGTCATTAATTCAAAAGTTAAAAACTCCAAAAGAGCAATTCACACTATCTGAATTACAAAAGGAAGTCCAATCATGGGACGCTGATGCATTAGTGGAACATGTAGAGAGTATTCGTACAACTCTTCGTAAGAAAGACGAGGAATTAAAAGAACTTCGTGAGAAAGAGGCGTTACTCCGTAAATGGAGTGTGCTTGATTTCTATCCGAAAGATATCTTTAAACACCCATATACCAAAACAAAAATGGGAACCATTCCTCAAGCGACAGATAATGCTTACTTAGAGGGATTAAAACAGAGTGAATTGATTTCGGTTCACGAAGTGTATCATACACGTGAAGAAATCGGATTATTGGTGACATATCCACGAAAAGCACAACAAGCTGCGAAAGAAGAGTTAGCAAAAGCGCACTTTAGTATCGTATGGTACGCATTTGAAGAAGCTCCTTCTGTTGAATTAGAGAAAAATCTAAAAGCGCAACAAGCAGTTGTGGATGCTAAGAAGAAAGTATTAGAGGACTTACAAGAAGAAAAAGACCTTCTTCGCCAGTTACAACTTTCTTCGGAAGTGACCTACAATGAATTGCAAAAAGAACAAGCTAAAAATGAATTGGTGAATGGACAACATGTATTCGTACTTCAAGGGTGGATGACTCAAAAAGCAGCAGAGGCTGTTGAAAGTCAACTGAAAGAAAAATTAGGAGAAGGCGAATATGTCTTCTTACCACTAGAGATTGCTGAAGAAGAATACGAAGAAGTGCCAACTGTTTTAGAAAACAATGCCTTCTTACAACCATTTGAAAATCTAACAGAAATGTATGGATTACCAAAATACGGAGAATTAGACCCAACGCCTTATACAGCACCATTCTATCTCGTCTTCTTCGGGATGATGGCAGCGGACTTAGGATACGGAGCGCTTCTCTGGTTGGGAACATTCATTATGTTGAAGTTCTTCCATTTTGATAAAGGAATGAACCGCAACTTGAAGTTCTTCCACTTACTAAGCTACCCAGTCATGATTTGGGGGATTATTTTTGGATCAGCATTCGGTGCGGATTTACCATTCCAGCCACTATCACTTTCAAAAGACCTCATTACGATTATGATCTTATCGATTATCTTCGGGGTTATTCAAATTATGGTCGGCTTATCACTTGGGGCTTACTCAAATCTAAAGAAAAAAGCTTATGTTGATGCCTATACGAGTCATCTAGGATGGTTAGCGATTATTACGGGAATCATTCTTTATGTTTTAGGCTCAATGGTACTCAATATTTCTTGGATTGCGACAATCGGTTCATCGATTGCGATTATTGCAGCCGTTGCGATTGTAGTCGTAACTGTCCTATCGAGCGAAAACAAGTGGGGCGGTTTAGCGAGCGGTCTATATAACTTGTACGGAATTAGTGGATACGTAGCAGACGTCGTGAGTTACACGCGTTTAATGGCGCTAGCTGTATCAGGGGGAAGTATCGCGAGTGCGTTCAATATGTTGGTAGGATTCCTTCCACCAGTTGCACGTTTCACAGCAGGTATTTTCCTAATCGTAGCCTTACAAGGATTGAATATTTTCCTTTCATTCCTTGGAGCTTACGTTCACGGCTTACGTCTACAGTTCGTTGAATTCTTTGGTAAATTCTACGACGGCGGCGGACGCGCATTAAAACCGTTCAAAACATATGAAAAATACGTTGATATTAAACAACAGAAATCAGAATAAATGGAGGAAATATAATTATGACAAACTGGTTAACATTTTTCGCTGAAAATGGTGGAGGGCAAATCTTTGCTGCTCTAGGGATGGCAATTGCCATTATCTTCTCAGGGATTGGATCATCAAAAGGGGTAGGGATTGCCGGTGAAGCAGCTGCTGCCTTAATTAAAGAACAACCTGAAAAATTCGTTCAAGCATTAATCTTACAACTATTACCTGGTACACAAGGGATCTACGGATTCATCGTTGCCTTCTTCATCATGATTAACATGTCAGCTTCAATGACTTTAGCAGCTGGTTTATACTTATTCATGGCAGCTTTACCAATCGCATTCACTGGTTTATTCTCAGGGATTGCCCAAGGTAAAGTAGCAGCAGCAGGTGTACAAATCTTAGCGAAAAAACCTGAAGAATCTACTAAAGGGATTATCTTTGCCGCAATGGTTGAAACTTACGCAATCTTAGGATTACTTGCTTCTATCTTAATTATCATTAACAAAGGTTAAGAGGAGGGGTATTCTTGAAAGATTTAGAGCAACTAAAACAACTTATTCTAGCGGATTTAGAAAAAGAATCAAAGCAGCGAATTGAGGTTGCTACTAAAGAACAAGAAGAACGCATCAATCAAATGAATGCACAATATTCGCAACAAGAAATGGCGAAGAAAACTGCATTAAAACAAGAAGCAAAATCACAATACGAAAAAGAGCAACAGACTATTTTGAACGCAAGTAAAAAAGAAGTCTTGCGCGTCAAACGTGAACTTCTTGAAAGTGTATTTGAGGACGTTCTACAAGTAATGTCTACCTGGAGCGGGGAAACATTACGTCTCTTTATCGAGTCAGCTATTCGCAAATTACCAAAACAACAACAAACAACACTTACTTTTGGAGAAGACACTGTTTCTCGTTTGAGCGATGAAGACAAACATGCATTAACTTCGCAATTTGCCTTTGTTAACATCGACGAAGCAACACTTCCAAAGAAAGCTGGATTTGTGTTGAAACAAGAAGGTATCGAATATAACTATTTATTCGAAGCATTAATTGAAGATTTAAAAGAAGAATATTCACCTATCTTAGCTAGAAAAGCATTCATTGGGTAAGGAGGGATGGAATGAATGATTTAGCCTATTCAGGAGTGAATACGACCGTTCGTATTCTTGAACAGCAATTACTGTCCAAGGAACAATTGAATGGGATTCTCGTATCTAAATCCTTACAACAAGCATTAGAAGCCTTGCAAAAGACAAGTTATGAGGTAGATGTACAAGAAGTTCTCGAATCAAGACAATTCGACCCAGTCCTAGATGCCCATTTGAAGCGCAACTATGATGAGGTGTTAGAACTCATTCCGGATGCATCACTCCTTGATGTATTCTCGATTCGTTACACTTACCATAATTTAAAAGTTCTTCTGAAATCGAAGTTCTCAGGAAAAGACTTAAAACATTTATGTGTACCGTTAGGACGTTATTCCCTCGACACATTAAAACAATTAGTCGAAACTCAAGATTCTCTCGATGTACCAGACATCATGATTGAAGGGGTTCGTGAAGCTTATGCCGATTTTGAAAACTTTGGTCGCCTCGAAGCAGCCGATGTATTTATGGATCGCTACTATTTCAAACATCTTCGACTCATCGACCGTACAATGAATCAAGAGGCCATCCATCAAATCGTGAACATTATGATTGATATGGAAAACATCACGACATTAATTCGTGCCACAAAGCAAAAACAATCACGCTCATTCTTAATTGGGGTATTGTCTAGCGAAGGTACTGTAGATAAGACGTTATTAATCGACGAAGTGCATGAAAAGGGCACAGAGGCTCTTGTTGACCTTTATCGTCATGTTCCATACTATGACAAGTTTGTTGCGATTTTAGAACAGGAAGAACATCCAGTCTTTGCATTGGAATTATTAAAAGAAGAATTGATTCATCAAATTCTAGAAGAAGCGACTTTTGAACCATTTGGGCCGCTGCCAAGTCTAGCGTATATTCATGCGCTTGAGATGGAAGTCAAAAACCTCCGTCTGTTACTTGTAGGTGTGGACAATGAGTTTACAGAAGAACAATTAAGAGAAAGGATGCGACCAGTTTATGTCTCATAAAATTGCCGTAGTTGGCGACAAAGATTCCATCCTTCCTTTTAAAATTTTAGGATTTAACGTGTTCCCTTGCCACGAAGCGCAAACGGCACGCAAGATGATTGATGAACTTGCTGAAGATGAAGTCGGCATCATTTATGTAACGGAAGCTATTGCTAGTCAAATTCCGGAAACGATTCGTCGTTATGATGCGGAAATTTCACCAGCCATCATCCTCATTCCGAACCATAAAGGGTCTTTAGGAATTGGAAAATCAAGAATTCAAGAAAATGTAGAAAAAGCGGTTGGACAAAACATCTTATAACCAACCAATACACGAAACTAAGGGAGGTACCTCAGTGAAGATCGGAAGAATCGTAAAAGTATCAGGTCCTCTTGTGACTGCTGAAGGAATGGAAGATGCGAATATTCAAGATATTTGTCGTGTAGGTCATCTAGGCCTTATCGGTGAAATCATCGAAATGCGTAAAGATATTGCATCCATTCAAGTATATGAAGAAACTTCAGGAATTGGACCAGGAGAACCCGTCGAAACAACAGGGGAAGCATTATCTGTTGAATTGGCGCCAGGGATTGTATCTCAAATGTTTGATGGGATTCAACGTCCCCTCAATAAATTTAAAGAAGTATCACAAAGTGACTTCTTAGTCCGCGGAACAAACGTGGATCCTCTTGACCGTGAAAAAGAGTGGGAATTCGTTCCTACTGCGACAGTTGGTCAAGAAGTCGAAGCCGGAGACATTATCGGTTATGTACAAGAAACTAAAGTTGTACAACATAAAATCATGGTGCCTTACGGTGTGAAAGGTAAATTAGTAAAAGTGGAAGCTGGAAACTTCAAAATTGAAGATACAGTGTACCAAATCGAAACAGAATCAGGCGTACGTGATTTCAACTTAATTCAACGTTGGCCAGTACGTCGTGGCCGTCCATATAAAGTTAAGAAAAACACTGAAGTTCCAATGTTAACAGGACAACGTGTTATCGATACTTTCTTCCCAGTAACAAAAGGGGGAGCAGCGGCTGTACCAGGACCATTCGGAGCTGGTAAAACAGTGGTGCAACACCAAATTGCGAAATGGGCTGACGTGGATATCGTAGTGTACGTAGGTTGTGGTGAACGTGGAAACGAAATGACAGACGTATTGAACGAATTTCCTGAATTGATTGACCCAACAACTGGCGAATCGATTATGGAACGTACGATCTTAATCGCAAACACTTCTAACATGCCAGTAGCGGCTCGTGAAGCGTCTATTTATACAGGAATCACGATTGCGGAATACTTCCGTGATATGGGATATAACGTAGCCATCATGGCGGACTCAACATCACGTTGGGCAGAAGCGCTTCGTGAAATGTCTGGACGTCTAGAAGAAATGCCAGGGGACGAAGGTTACCCAGCTTACTTAGGAAGCCGTATCGCAGAATACTACGAACGTGCAGGACGTGTTGAAACATTAGGAAGCGAAGGTCGTGAAGGGACTATTACAGCCATCGGTGCCGTATCACCTCCAGGGGGAGATACATCCGAACCAGTAACACAAAATACATTACGTGTAGCCAAAGTATTCTGGGGATTAGATGCAACATTGGCGCAAAAACGTCACTTCCCATCTATGAACTGGTTAACGTCTTACTCATTGTATGACCCAGAAGTGGGTAAATACATGGATGAGAATGTGCATTCGAACTGGTCTGAATTTGTTCAACATGCAATGAACACATTACAAGAAGAAGCAAGCTTAGAAGAAATCGTTCGTTTAGTTGGTCTTGAATCATTATCTGAACGTGACCGTTTAACAATGACAATCGCGAAATCTCTTCGTGAAGACTTCTTACAACAAAACGCGTTTGACGATGTCGATACATTTACATCACGTGAAAAACAATATCGTATGTTAGAGCTCATCTTGACATTTGAAAAAGAAGCGCGTAATGCGATGAAACTTGGTTCTTACTATGCGGAAATTATGGATGGAACAGAAGAAGTACGTGACCGTATTGCTCGTTCTAAATATATTCCAGAAGCTGAGATTGCACGCTTTGAAGAAATTAAAGCTCAAATCAAAGCAGATATCGAAAAAACAATTCAACGTGGAGGGATGACACATGCTTAAAGAGTATCGTACGATTAGTGAAGTTGTTGGCCCTTTAATGATGGTTGAACAAGTCGAAGGCGTTAAATATGATGAGTTGGTTGAAATCCAATTACAAAATGGTGAATTACGTCATGGACAAGTACTAGAAGTAAACGAAGATAAAGCGATGGTTCAGATTTTTGAAGGACCAAGCGGCATTAACATTCGTGATACAAAAGTACGTTTCCGTGGTAAACCATTATCATTAAACGTATCTGAAGACATGATTGGTCGTATTTTTGATGGAATGGGGAACGTGATGGATAATGGTCCTGAAATCCTTCCAGAAGCGACTTTAGACGTAAACGGACAAGCGATTAACCCAGTTTCTCGTGACTATCCGGATGAATTTATACAAACAGGGATTTCTGCCATTGACCACTTGAACACACTTGTTCGTGGACAAAAATTACCAGTATTCTCTGGTTCAGGGCTTCCTCACAAAGAGTTAGCGGCCCAAATCGCGCGTCAAGCGACTGTATTAAACAGTGACGAAAAATTCGCGGTAGTATTTGCTGCAATGGGGATTACCTTCGACGAAGCGGAATACTTCATGGAAGACTTCCGTAAAACAGGAGCGATTGACCGTTCAGTAATGTTCCTAAACTTAGCTAGTGACCCAGCCATCGAACGTATTGCGACACCAAAAATCGCATTAACAACGGCTGAATACTTAGCATTTGAAAAAGGAATGCACGTTTTAGTAATCATGACAGACATGACAAACTACTGTGAAGCGCTCCGTGAAATTTCAGCGGCTCGTCGTGAAGTTCCAGGACGTCGTGGATACCCAGGTTACTTATATACAAACCTTTCAACAATCTACGAACGTGCAGGACGTATCGTTGGTAAGCCAGGATCGGTAACTCAAATCCCAATCCTTTCAATGCCTGAAGATGATATTACTCACCCAATTCCTGACTTAACAGGATATATCACAGAAGGACAAATCATTTTGGACCGTGCTCTTGATAAACAAGGGATTCAACCTCCAATTAACGTATTGCCTTCATTATCTCGTCTAAAAGATAAAGGTTCAGGTGAAGGAAAGACTCGTAAGGACCACGCGCCAACGATGAACCAATTATTCGCGGCTTATGCAACTGGTAAACAAGCCAAAGAACTTGCAGTTGTATTAGGGGAATCTGCATTATCAAAAACAGATAAGAAATATGTAGAATTCACTGAACGTTTCGAACGTGAATATGTGGGACAAGGCTTCTACAAGAACCGTTCAATTCAAGAAACACTTGATTTAGGATGGGAATTACTATCCATCTTACCGCGTACGGAATTAAAACGTATCAAGGACGAGTTATTAGATGAATTTCTTCCGAAAGGGGAGTGATTCCTTTGGCACGATTGAACGTCAAACCAACTCGTATGGAATTGACGAAATTAAAACATCGTCTCGTTGTCTCAAAACGTGGGCATAAGCTCCTAAAAGATAAACAAGATGAGTTAATGCGTCAGTTCATCGAACTAATTCGAAAAAACAATGCGTTACGTGAGGCGGTCGAAGGTCGTCTTGTGGAAGGAATGAAGAGCTTCGTTCTTGCAAAAGCAACGTTGGAAGAAGCGTTTATCGAAGAACTTGTGGCGATTCCACCACAAAGCGTATCCTTGGATCTTCAAGAAAAGAACATTATGAGTGTTTACGTTCCAGAAATGCATTTCACTGTGAAAGATGAAACGGAGGAAAGTGACTTTAAATATGGTTACTTAAACTCCAACAGTGAGATTGATGATTCTGTAGAACAAATCTCAAGTGTATTAAATGAACTGCTAGAATTGACGGAGATTGAAAAAACTTGTCAACTGCTAGCAGATGAAATCGAGAAAACAAGACGTCGTGTAAACGCCCTTGAATATCGATTGATCCCACAATTAGAAGAAACGATTTACTTTATCGAAATGAAGCTGGAAGAAAACGAGAGAGCAAGTATCACTCGTATTATGAAAGTGAAAGATATGGGACAAAAATAACGAAAAGAAGACTCCTAGCAAAGTTTGCTAGGAGCCTTTTTGATTTAATTTTGCTAATTCCTTGAAGAAATTATGAAAGCGCTTTAAATATAGCAAAATAGTACTAGTAAAGAGCAAAAAAGTCCAAGTAGCACCTAAAAGATAGTGCTAAAATTATTTATGGAAACGTTTTTATAATATTAAGGAGGGGTATTATGTATAATCGTCAAAATATGGAGAAGAGACAGCGCTTCTCTATTAGAAAGCTCACTGTTGGTACATGTTCAGTTATCATCGGGGCTTTCTTTTTTGGCACACTTCAACCAGTTTCTGCAACTGAAGCTGCTGCAACAGAGGTAGTAGCGACAGCCGTAGAAAACACGCCGGCTAGTGAGGCGGCCACTGCTGAAGAGAAACCAGCAGTAGAATCTGGTGCTGAGGCAACTGAAGTAGCGCCAAAAGAAGAAAAAGAAGTAGTTTCTAGTGAAGCTGCAAACACGGAGGCAACTGATAAAGTAGAAGAAAAAGCTACTGAAGCAGCAACCGAAAAAGAAGAGGCTAAACCTGCTGAAGCTAAACCAGCTGAGGAAAAACCAGCCGCAGAAGCAA
>CAUVJW010000046.1:0-8957 GCA_963552295.1 uncultured Streptococcus sp.
AGAACGAGGTAAGGATGACCCATTACAAGTAACTGACGAAGAACGTCCATTGGATCTTGTGCTTTTGTCACCAGTAATTGGTTTTTAATCGTTGGTGAAACGAGTTGTGTATTCTCGATGTGAATCACTTTTGGATTGCCCAAGTATTTCTTCAAGAATGGTTTGATTTTATCTGGGATTGTTGCAGAGAAAACAGACATTTGTAAGTTTTCTGGCATACGAGATGCGATTTCATCAACGGTTTCTAAGAACCCTAAGTCAAATGTCATATCGGCTTCGTCAACGACCATCATTTGAACGGTTTGAACGAAGAGAGCATTCTCTTGCATTAAGTCGAAAATACGACCAGGTGTCCCAATCACGATATGTGGTTGTGTTTGCGTCAGTTTAGCCACTTGACGTTTTTTATCGGTCCCACCGATACATTTTTCTAATAAGATTTCTGTATCACTAAATGAAATTAATTGTGAAGCAACCGCAGTTAATTGTTCTGCGAGTTCTCGGCTTGGAACCGTAATGACTAGTTGCAACTCTTGACGGCTAGTGTCAATTTTGTTGATGAGTGGTAATAGGAAACTATGGCTTTTTCCGCTCCCAGTTTGCGATTGACCAATCACAGATTCTCCTTTTAATAAAAGAGGAATGATGCGTTCTTGAATAGGTGTTGGTTGTGTAAATTTTAAGTCAGCCAATGCTTTTTGCAAATAAGGCTGTAATGCGTAATCTGTAAATTTCATGTTTTCATCTCTTTTCTTTCTCTATGTAGCGGGATTATTATACCATAAATTAACACGCTTGGGGGATTTGGGAGAGTGGGCATAATTTTTGCGTATCGTGTTTGGTGGGTGGTATGATGATTAAAGAAAGAAACAGTTTTCATAACTGTATTTAATTTTAGGAGGAATTTAGTAATGACTTATGAATTACCAAAATTAGAATACGCGTTTGACGCATTAGAACCACATTTTGATGCACGTACAATGGAAATCCACCATGACAAACATCACAATGCATATGTTACAAATTTAAACGCAGCGGTAGAAAAACACCCTGAATTATTCGAAAAAACAGTTGAAGAATTAATTAGCGATTTAAACACTGTTCCTGAAGATATCCGTGTAGCTGTTCGTAACAACGGTGGCGGACATGCAAACCACAGCTTATTCTGGACTCAATTATCTCTTGATGGTGCAAAAGCTCCAGAAGGTGCTTTATTAGCAGCAATCAACGAAGCATTCGGAAGCTTCGACGAATTCAAAGCAGCATTCTCGCAAGAAGCAGCAACTCGCTTTGGTTCAGGTTGGGCATGGTTAGTTCTTTCAAATGGAAAATTAGAAGTTGTTTCTACTCCAAACCAAGACAGCCCTCTATCAGAAGGTAAAACTCCATTATTAGGATTAGATGTATGGGAACATGCATACTACCTAAACTACCAAAACCGTCGTCCAGACTACATTTCTGCATTCTGGAATGTTGTAAACTGGGATGAAGTAGCTCGTCGTTTTGAAGCTGCTAAATAATCAGTAAATAACGAAGACCGATGTTTCCTAAGAAGCATCGGTCTTTTTGCGTTTATATAGAATCAAGATTACTAGTAGAAGGGAAGCAAGGCTCACTAGGCTTCCTTCCAGTAAGAATGGAGTCGTATAACGATATTCGATTCGGTGAGTCCCTTTGGAGATAGTAAATCCAAGAAGGCTATCCAAAATCTTGTACGTATCTACTTCTTGACCGTTCACCCATATTTTCCATCCTTTAGAATAAGGAATCGTTGTAAGAACGGTCGAGTCTTCGAAGACCTCCATTGTTCCTGCAAAATGAGTAGCAGAGAAAGTTTCCAGCTTTAACTCTTGTTCTTTTGTTTTTTCTAATCGCTCGTTTAAGAGAGAAGTATTTAGTGAGTAGAGATTTAGTTTAGAAAACTCAAAGCCATCATCTTTAACGGTAATGCGAAGGATTTGCGGTTGGTCTTTTTGGTTCTTGGCGACGCTGAGAAGAACGGGTTTTGATTGAACTGGATAAAAGGCATACGGTTCACCGTTTAGCGTCATCTCCAAATCTTCTTCACCCATCGTTCCCGCCATTTCTAAGTAAATCGGATCGTTGGTTTCAGGAGTAAAGGTCAGTGTGATTGTTCCAACTTGAGTGTTGTCCTTAAGTTGAATTCGTTGATACACGACAGGTGAGTCACTAATATTTTCGAAAGTCGTCTCGTAAGAAACTCTTGTAAAAATATTTTTCGGGCTCGTTGTTCCACTAAGCGCGTTTGCCAATTGGTTTTGCATCGTAATCGGATGGTTTGTTGGCACCTTCATCGATTTCAGAATCGGTTTCATCGGATAAGCAATCGAGAGAACGTTTTGATTTGTGACAACGTGTCCCTCGTTAAAGGTTGCGATTGTTAGTAAATCTTCCAAGTCTTTTCGTTCCCAGCGCTCGTTGTAAGTAGCGTCTGTGGTTTCGATAAAGGTATTCTTGATTCCCAGTAAGGCATCTGTTAATAGCGTGCCATTGCTGTAGTTAACATAGGCGGTTCCTTGACGAACCCCGATCGCGTCAAAGAACTTTTCAGTTTCCTTTTCAAAGGTAGATGAAAAATGGGATACGCCATAAGTTGGAACTTGAAGGCTATCATTTTTCGAACGAAGAATGGTTTTCTCACTGCGATAAAATTCATTTTCTGCAGGGCGTAATACGTTAGACCAGTTTGCTAATGACGATTGATAAGCCCTGAATTCGGAATTCATTACATACCCAAGTCTGGATAAGGTAATGATGCTGTTTAAGAGCAGTTCAATCACTACAAATGAAATTAGGAATTTTTGGTGCGCTCTTTTTCCGCGTCCGATTAAAATGAGACCATACAAGATTCCCATTGAGAGCCCGAATCCAAGCGCGATTTGCCAGCCTTGTAGGTAGTCTTGAGGAAAGAGTATAAAACCAATGCTTGTTGCTAATACAAGGAAGAAATACACAAATGTCTCATGAATGCCAACCGCTGTTTTCTTCAGTGCCCATTGGTAGCCAAGAAAGACCATCCAGAAGCTAAAGAGGAATGAGAAGCGATATGAATACCAATTTGGTAGTTGTCCGGCATGCCACAGTTTATCAAACATCTCAATATTGAAACTAATGAGTAGGACAATCGCAATGAATAGCGCGTAAAGGCGTTGGGATAGTGCAATCTTTTTCTCTTTGAAGTAGCAAAGGAAACTAAACATTGCCAGGCTGCCAACGAAAATATTTGGATAGCCTTTTTGCATTTCATGGAAGTCGAAACTACCGATAAAGAGTTTTGAAGCTATCAGTAGCGGATTATATTCAGACTTTAGGCTCCAAGTGATGGTAGTCGCTGTCCCTTTACTACCAAGTAGGCTATAAAACGTTGGAAGTAGAATGACTGTAATGAGTCCAACGGAAAGGACACTATAAAAGATAAAGCGGCCAAACTGTTTTATAAAACTTTTCCATGAGAAGGAATCATTTGCCATTAAATAGGCATACGGGAAATAGAGGCCTAGAAAAAGGCAAATCATATATCCAGTATAGTAGTTACTCAAAATAGTGAGCGATAGAGGAAGTACATAATATAACGGATTCCGTTTTTGTAAGAGTGCATCTACGCCGAGGATAATGAGTGGAAGGCCAATGAGGGCATCTAACCACATCACATTAAATTGATTGGCTGAAAGATAACTCATAAATCCGTATGAGAGTGCAAAGAGAAGCGTCGTCCAATTTCTTTGTTTGAATTTCACATCTAGCAATACTGCAAAGCTCACTGTACAAGAAACGAGTTTCAAGAAAATAAGAAGAGAGACACCCATGGCGATGGCCGAGCGAGGAATGAGTAAAAAGAGAAGATTAAACGGACTCAACAAATAGTACGCCCATAAACTTACCATTTCCCCACCGATAGATTTCGAGAAACTATAGAAAAAATGCTCCGGATGATGCAAGAGAGTGTCTTGGTAGTAACTGAAGAAGTCGACATATTGTTGTCCAAGGTCGATGGTTAACCACGTGCGATTTCCAAAAGGCGTAATTGTAAAGAGTAGAAAAATCGCTAAAATCATCACTGCTGGAATCAAAATACTAAGCGTATAGTATCTCTTCTTGGTCATCGTCTTTTCCATGAATATCCTCCTTTCTAGTCGTTACTGTTAGCATAGCATGGAAACGCGGAGCCTGCACGGAAAATTAGTCTTTAACGCAAAAAAATCTTAACCACTTTCTAACCCCTTTTTTATACAGATTAGGGCAAGATTTATGGTATACTGTTATGAGTTACTAGATGTTATATGGAGTGTATTATGCTTACTAAAAGAAAATTAAAGAAGAAAAAGAAAAAATCACATATTCCATTTCGCTTGAATTTATTATTTTTAATTGTATTCTTTTCATTTATTGCCTTAATTAGCCGTTTGGCGTATATCCAATTAGTAAAAGGAGACGAGTTTGTTGCGCTCGTACAACGTACAGAGACAACCACTGCTAAAAAATCAGTTCCGCGTGGGTCGATTTACGATAGCCAAGGACGTATTTTAGTGGGAAATAAACCAAAACTCGCTATTAACTATACAAGACCTGCAGATGTTAAAGCGTCAACGATGTTAGAAACCGCTAAGAAATTAACAACATTGATTTCTGTGGATGCTTCCGAGTTAAAAGAACGTGACTTGAAAGACTATTGGGTAGCGACAAACCCTGACAAAGTCGATAGCCTTCTAACAGCAGAAGAGAAGAAGAGAATCGCGAAAGAGAATCTCTCGACGAGTCAAACGTATGAAATGCAATTGGAACATATTCCTGCCGACGAATTAAATTATAGCGATGCCGAAAAACAAGTGATTGCTATTTTCACGAAAATGAATAGTGCGTATGCCTTATCAACAGTGACACTGAAAAATGAAGGCGTCACAGAACAAGAGGTCGCTAAAATCAGTGAACGCCTTGGAGAGCTTCGCGGGGTCGACGTTGATTCTGACTGGGATCGTGAATATCCAATGGGCGATATGTTGAAGACAATTCTTGGAACGGTATCGTCCGAAAAGACGGGGCTTCCTTCGGATAAAGTGAAGTCACTTCTAGCGCAAGGCTACTCACTCAATGACCGTGTTGGAACAAGCTATTTAGAAGAACAATATGAAACAGTGCTTAGCGGAACGAAGACAGTTGTAAAATCACAAACCAATACAAAAGGTGAAGTGGTGAATACGACTGAAACGTATCCAGGTAAAGGCGGGTCAAACCTTGTCTTAACGATTGATACTGAATTCCAAAAGAAAATTGAAGAGATTGCAAAGAAGTCTGTTGAAGAGATGACGAATCCTGCTGCGGACCGTGTGTATATCGTTGTGATGAATCCAAAGAATGGAGACGTTCTTGGGATTACAGGGAAGAAAAAGAAATTCGACGAAAACTTCCATTCAACAGGTGTCGAAGACGACGCGCTGGGTGCCATTAACAACTCGTTTGGAATGGGGTCTGTTGTAAAACCCGCAACCGTCCTATCAGGGTATATGGATGGAGCGATTACCCTTGATGATAATACGATTGTCGATGAGCCGATTGAATTCGAAGCGTCTAAACCAAAGAGTTCATGGTTTAACCGTAACGGTAAAATCGAGTTAACAGACTTAGATGCCTTAGAACGTTCATCAAACGTTTATATGATTAAATTAGCGATGAAGATGGGTGGACAAGCAACGTACGAAAAAGGCGGACGTTTAAATATTAATCTAAGCCTATTTGACAAACTCCGTGAGTATTACGCGCAGTTCGGACTTGGTGTTCGTACAGGGATTGACCTTCCAAATGAAGGAAAGGGGTATAATGGTGGTACAGCCAATGCCTTCTCAGCACTTGACTTTGCGTTCGGGCAGTTTGACTTATATACACCGCTGCAATTAGCGCAATATATGTCTACCATTGCTAATGGTGGTACACGTATTGCCCCTCGTTTAGTAAAAGAAATTCATGAAACAAGTCCAAGTGGTGGCATTGGAAATCTTGAAGATGTTGTTCCAACAAAAATTATGAATTCGATTCAAGTAAGTAAAGAAATCTTGGATCATATTAAAGAAGGGCTATACCGTGTAACGCATGGTGAAAACGGAACTTCAGCAACAACCTTTAAGAATTATACACCAGTAGTTGCAGGTAAGACGGGGACTGTCGAAGCGTTCTATTCTGGACCAAATCCAGCGTATAAAAATGAAGCCGTTGAAAATTCAACCTTTATCTCATATGCACCATATGATAATCCAGAAATCGTAGTGGCTGTTGTTGCACCATACTTCAAAGATGGTTTACCAGATGATTATGCTGCCAAAGTTGCTAAGCAAGTCTATGATGCTTATTTTGGAAAATCAAGCAGCTCTTCACAAACGAATGAAGCAACTGTTAACTCACAAATTCGACAACAACAAAATAACCGACGTTAAGAAGAAACTGGGTGGTCGTTTGTGCCACTCAGTTTTTTGTCATTAAAGTTTAGTAAAATCGATTGTTGAAAGACGTAAAACCAATTATAATAAAGCAAAATGGAGGCGAAGTTATGGACTTTACAGAAAAAACAATTCAACGAGATATTAAATATTCAGGACGTATTTTTACAGTGACACAAGATATCGTAGAACTACCAAATGGGAAAACTTCTACGCGAGACCTCGTGTTCCATACAGGAGCAGTAGCGGTGCTTGTGATTCGTGACGGAAAGATGTTACTCGTACGTCAATATAGAAAACCATTAGAAATGCATTTCTTAGAAATTCCAGCGGGAAAATTAGACTCGAAGCAAGAAGTGCCTCTAGAAGCTGCAAAACGTGAATTAGAAGAAGAAACAAATCTTATTGCAAGTGAATGGGTGAAGATGATGGAGATGGTTTCAACGCCTGGATTCTGCGACGAGAAAATCACATTATTCCAAGCAAAAAATGTAACTATCAAAGAAGATGCAAAACCTGCAGACGAAGATGAATTTGTCGAAATCTTATGGATGCCGCTAGAAGAAGTGATGCAAAAAATCCAAGCTGGTGAAATCGCGGATGCGAAGACGATTATTGCAGCACAATATGCTTGGATGCATAAAGGAGAATAATCAATGCCAAATGAACCTTTATTAACGAGAAAATCGTATAAAGAACAATTAGAAAAACAGAATCGAGAGTTAGAAGAACTAGAAACTAGGCAAGAGCGAAGAGACAGTCTAGGACGCTCTTATGAAAGAGAAGAAGAGTTTCAGTCTGAACATGAGGAAGAAAGTGTACAAGTACACCGTACTCCAAAATCAGGACTAAAAAAGTACAACCATTTCCTAAATGTTTGGCTTATTTCGGTAGTGATTCTTTTAATTATCATTCTTGCGATTCAAATGTTTTTCTAACGGTGGTTTAACTTTTAAATAAATGATATATTTAATATTATAAGGAATATTCATAAAGAAAGGATTAGTGTTTAATGCAATTAAAAAAATATTTGTTGCCTTTTGCCACTAGTTTGTTTTGTACAATACTAGTTTGGCAATCCATGGTAACTTCGGTTATTCAGGGAATACCTTTTTCAGATGCCAGTATCTTTGAATATTTTGGGTACGCTATGACTAGAGGAGACATGATGTATCTGAATATGTTTGATCATAAAGGGCCTTTTGTCTTTTTAATTAATTATCTTGGTTATTCATTAGGTGGGGCCTTTGGAATTAAGATGCTGTATCTTTTATGTACATTTCTATTCTTTTATCTAACATATTTGATAGCAAAGCTTTTTACAGGCGAAAAACAATCTATTTTAGTAACAGTTATTAGCTTTTTCATTTATCAAAGATTCTTTGATGGGGGATGGAGCTTGGAAGGGTTCATTGTTCCATGTATTAGTTATAGCTTGTTGGTCTTTCTAAAGTTTTTCCTAGATAAAAAAATTAACAAATGGGAAATGATTGTTTCAGGTGTTATGTTTGCAATAGTATTTTTTACGAAGGCAAACATGGTAGGTCTTTGGGTCATATTTTGTTTCTATGCACTGGTTTATTGCCTATATTTGAAAAAATACAAAGAATTAATAACTTTGGTTACTAATTTCTTAATTGGCGTTTTAGTAGTAACAATACCATTGGTAATCTATTTATATGTAAATGGTGCTCTATATGATATGTTCTATCAGTCAATCCTAGTTAATTTAATCTATACTGGCGAGTCTAGTAGTGGATCAAAACGTGCAATACTTAAATGGTATATCGAACAAACGAATTTATTACAAATTAATATTGCAGTTGTAATTTCTATGTTCTTTTCTTGGAAAGAATATAAAGTTAAATCTGTTTTCTATCATGTTGCATTTGCTTTTTGTGTTTTACTAGCTTTAATTTCAAAAAGAAGTTATGGACATTATATTGTTGTAGTTATACCACTTATGATTCCATATTTAGCTTATTTTTTCAAAGTTATATCTGAAAAAATGTCATTTAAAGTATTTATGCTAGCTGCGTTAAGTCTGCTGCTTATTTTTCAATCAGATATTAATACGTTTAAAGAGAGTAGATCTAAAAGATATAGAAATTCTTCTTGGAAACAACAACTTGTTGCAGAATACATTAAAGAGAATACTAATGAAAGTGACAGAATATACACTCACCGCCAAAATGGTACAATATACTTATATAGCGAAAGACTATCAAGTACTAAATTTTTCTTTATACCTTCGCTAACTGATGAATCTCCATTGATGCCTGATTTTGAAAAAGCAATGAGAGAAAATATGCCGAAATATATTGTATTTGATACTGAATGGGATTATAAGAGATTAACGGACGATTTTATTAAGAAACTAATCAAAGAGGATTATATTTTAGAAAAGCAATTTGATACAGTTTCAGTATATAAATATAACAAATGATAAAAATTAGGAGAGAAGAATGAACAGAAATAATCCAATTTTATATATTGTTATTCCTTGTT
>CAUVJW010000047.1:0-8806 GCA_963552295.1 uncultured Streptococcus sp.
AAATGATTACGAAGGAACTTCGAGTTTCTATAATCGCAGTGGTGGGGAATCGTATTAAATGCGAATTAAAGGGAGTTAGGAATTCATTCCTTACTCCCTTTTTGAGGCTTTAAAGGTGAGAGACTCATAGAGGCTCGAACCGGTACCCCACTACCGCGATTATTACAGAAACCGAAGGTTCTGCAGTAATCATTTATTATATTTTATATTCTTCTCAGCACAAAAAAGAGTGCCTCATTTCTGAGGCACCCTGTTAGATGAATTATTTATACACGTTTTCCCATTGCCAGTTCACAACTTCAGGAATATCTTCCCCGTGTTCACGGATGTAGCTGTGGTGGAATTCCACAGTTTCGTCCATTTTCGCAGCAAATTCGCTAGCTTTGTCGCCGTATACAGCAACCGCAGCGTCTTTAGCAACGTGGAAGCGGTCCATTTCAGATAATACACGCATATCGAATGGAGTTGTGATATCTCCGTTTTCACGATATCCGTGGATATGAACGTTATGGTTGTGACGGTCGAAGAATAAGTCACGAATCATACCTTCATAACCGTGGAAGCAGAATACAACTGGTTTGTCAGCAGTAAATAATTTATCAAATTCTTCATCAGATAAACCACGAGGGTCCACTTTTGGAGAACGTAATTTCAAGATATCTACTACGTTGATGAAGCGAATCTTCAATTCTGGGAATTGTTTGTGCAAGATTGAAATACCTGCTAATGCTTCTAAGTTAGGTTCAGTACCTGCAGCAGCGATTACTACGTCTGGTTCTTCTCCTTCTTTCACTGTTGAAGCCCAATCAATTACTTTGTAACCTTCGCTCACTAATTCTTTAGCTTCTTCTACAGAATAGAATTGTGGACGTGGGTGTTTTGAAGAAACGATTAAGTTAATTTTATCTTCTGAACTTAAAGCTTCAGCCATAACAGCCATCAAGCTGTTTGTATCCGCTGGTAAGTATTCACGAACGAATTCAGGTTTTTTCTCAGCTAAGTGTGTTAATAAACCTGGATCTTGGTGAGTATATCCATTATGGTCTTGTTGGAACACTGTTGATGTTGCAATCAAGTTTAATGATGGATAGTTTTTACGCCATGGAGCGTGAGTTTTAGATTTACGTAACCATTTGAAGTGTTGAGTGATCATTGAGTCAACTACACGTAAGAATGATTCGTAAGATGCGAAGAATCCGTGACGACCTGTTAATACATACCCTTCTAAGAATCCTTCAGCTTGGTGTTCTGATAATTGTGAGTCGATAACACGACCAACTGGTGAAATCCATTCATCGTAGCTTTCGTCACGACGGCTTAACCATTGACGGTTCGTTGCTTTGAAGACTTCGTTTAGACGGTTAGATTTCGTTTCGTCTGGTCCAAAGATACGGAAGTTATCTGGGTTTGCTTTTACTAAGTCAGCAACAAAACGACCAAATTCGATCATATCTTGTTTTTGGATAGCACCTGGTTTAGATGTATCGATTGCATGTTTAGTCCAATCAGTAACGTCCATAGGTTTTACAACCCCTGCGTTAGTGATTGGGTTCATGCTCATACGACGTGGGCCTTTTGGAGAAATTGCAGCAATTTCTTCTACTAATTTACCATTTTCATCGAATAATTCTTCTGGACGGTATGATTTCAACCAGTCAACTAATGCATCGATGTGTTCCATAGCTTCACCAGATACTGGGATTGGAACTTGGTGAGCACGGAATCCGCCTTCGATTGGTTCGTGGTTCCATTCTTTTGGACCTGTCCAACCTTTAGGAGTACGTACTACTAATACTGGCCAATGTGGCATTGTAGCTTCTTCGGCGCTCTTAGAACGAGCTTCTTTTTGAATTGCTTGAATTTTTTCAATAGCTTCATCTAATTTAGCAGCCATTAATGGGTGAACTTCTTTTGGATCTGTTCCTTCAACAAAGATTGGATCCCATCCTAAACCGTTGAAGAACTGAGTTAATTCTTCATCAGTACGACGAGCTAAAATAGTTGGGTTGTGGATTTTACCACCGTTTAAGTAAAGGATTGGTAAAACTGCACCATCGTTAACTGGGTTGATAAATGTGTTTGAGAACCAACCAGCTGCTAAAGGACCTGTTTCAGCTTCTCCGTCACCGATAACTGCTGCTGCAATTACGTTAGGATTATCTAAGATTGCACCTGTAGCATGTGATAATGAGTAACCTAATTCCCCACCTTCGTGAATTGAACCAGGAGTTTCTGGAGCCGCGTGAGACGCAATTCCTCCAGGGAATGAGAAGATTTTACATAATTGTTTGAACCCTGCTTCATCTTGAGTGATTTGTGGGTATAACTCAGTGTAAGATCCATCTAAGTAAGAGTTAGAAACCATTACTTGTCCACCGTGACCTGGTCCTTCAATGTAGAACATATCTAAATCATATTTGTTAATAGCACGGTTTAAGTGCGCATAAATGAAGTTTTGTCCTGCGATTGTTCCCCAGTGTCCGATTGGATGAAGTTTAACGTCTTCTTTTTGGATTGGACGACGTAAAAGTGGGTTATCCTTTAAGTACATTTGAGCTACTGAAATGTAGTTCGCTGCACGCCACCAAGCATCCACCTTTGCTAAGTATTCTGGTGTATCAAATTGTGTCATGTATTTGTCTTCCCTTCTTGTGTTTGGTTTCTAAAGAAATTCGAAAATGGCGTTTCAAAAATCCTTCTTTTATTTACCGCAAAGTATTTACCATACCCACCAACGGCTGTCAAGAAGAATTACTAAAACGGTCATCATTTTGATGACTTTCGATTATCTTTAGGAAATATTCCTGTTTTTAGACCGTATTTCTACTAATCCAAAACGTTCATAACCACATTTATTTGACTATTTCAACTCGAATATTGATCATAACTCATCATCGAGTACTCCATTTTACCATTTTTTATGTTCATTCTGCAATAAAACGTTCATAAAAAGTCAGATAGGATCAAAAAAACCGAGGTGAAATTCCTCGGTTTTTCCATTTCAATAAGGCTTGTTAAGATTTTTATTTAAAATATTGTAGAAATTCTCCGTATCCCTCTTCTTCCAACTTAGCAACTGGAATGAAGCGAAGAGAAGCAGAATTGATGCAATAACGGAGGCCGCCTAATTCTTTTGGACCATCTTCGAAGACGTGTCCTAAATGCGAATCTGCTTGACCACTTCTTACCTCTGTTCTCTTACGGTTTAGTTTGTAATCTTCTTTTTCCGTTAGTGTTGTATTTTCAATTGGTTTTGAAAATGACGGCCAACCACAACCAGCATCAAATTTATCTTTTGAGCTGAAGAGAGGCTCTCCGCTAACGATATCTACATAGATTCCATCTTCATAGAAATCATCATATTCTCCTGAAAAAGGTCTTTCTGTGGCTTCATTTTGAGTCACTTCATATTGAATTTCTGTTAAACGTTTTTTTAGTTCTTCTTTTGAAAATTCCATCGTGGTTTCTCCTATTCAAATTGTTGTCGTTTCGACTGATGTGGATCTTGAATTCTCTTGAAGAGATGTTCCAAGTCCTTATTCGTTAAATGAACGAGTACGGGTCTTCCGTGCGGACAGTTATACGGATTGTTACATTTGGCTAAATCCACTAATAACTGACGTGCTTCCCATTCACTTAAATGATGGTTGGCCTTAATCGAACCTTTACAGCTCATCATAATCGCTGTAGCTTCTCTTAATTTAGCAACCGTAATTTTCTCGTCGGCCAAGATAAAATCGATAATTTCTTCGATAATCGCCTTTTCTTGCCCCTTCTTAATCCACGCTGGATGCGATTGAATTTGGAATGTGTTTTGCCCAAATGGCTCCATCTCGATTCCAAACTCTTCCACAAGCGATAATCGCTCTTCCAACTTCACGCTGTCCTTCTTCGAGAATTCTAGCAAAATTGGTACCATCAATGGCTGACTGACTCTACCGACTTGACCAATCTCCACCTTAAACTGCTCATACTTGATTCGTTCTTGAGCGGCATGTTGGTCAATCATATATACGCCTTTTTCGTTTTGTGCAAATAAGTAAGTCCCATGCATTTGTCCAAAATAATGCAATTCTGGGAACTCTTTTTCAAATGATTGAGAGTTGATTTTCTCAGCCAACTTCAAGTAATCTGCATGGTCATCATGGCTATCCACGAGTTCTTCTTGCTCCACAGGTTCAACTGTCTGACTTACTTGAACCGGCGCATCATCGTTTGGAAGAACTTCGACGTCTTCTCTTACATTTTCAGTAAACGAAGGTTTTTCTATGCGATTAGATTCCGCAATAGGTGTCTTCAATTGCCACTCCAATGTTTGTTGGACTGGTTTTGGAGCCTCTACACGATTTTCTTTACGTTTGAAGGACAAGTCTTCAATCGATTCAGGAATGCGTTGGACGCCCTGTATTGCCTCTCTAATGGCTTTTTGAATCACCTGTGAGAGTTCTTGCTCTTTACTGATTCGCACTTCTTGTTTCGTTGGATGCACGTTCACATCGACGAGTTGCACGTCCATTTCAATCGAAATAATCGTAATCGGGAATCGTCCCACCATCAATGTCGATCCGTATCCTAATGTAATAGCCTTTGCGATTGCCATATTGCGGATTGGACGTCCATTAATGAAAATCGATAAGTAATTGCGGTTTGAACGTGTGAGTTCTGGGAGCGACGTATATCCTGACACTTTGAAATCTTCGTCTTCTCCATGGAACGGCAACATTTTACGAGCGTTCACAGGTCCAATATTTCCAGCGACTGCCTGCAGCAAATCACCTTTCCCAGAAGTTTGCAACAACAGATTGCCGTCATTTTTTAACACAAAGGCAATTTCTGGGTGACTAAGAGACGCCTTACTCACGACATCGGTAATATGCGCTAATTCCGTTTGCAATGTACGAACGAATTTCAACCTAGCTGGTGTGTTATAAAATAAATCTTCAACAAGGAAAGTCGTTCCTTTTAATGGCGGAACAGTCTTCTCTTCTTTGATTTCACCAGATTCAATCTTCAACTCCACGCCGCTGTCTTCTCCGGTTGAAGTCGTCAGCGTCACTTTCGATACGGCTGTAATACTCGCCAAGGCTTCCCCACGGAACCCGAGTGTACGGATTCTAAAGAGTTGTTCCGGCGAATAGAGTTTACTCGTTGTATGACGTTTAATCGACATACGAGCATCCTCTTTCGTCATCCCGATTCCGTTATCTTGGATGCGAATCTTGCGAAGGCCACTCTCTTCGATGTCAATCTCGATTCGAGTACTTCCAGCGTCAATCGCGTTTTCGAGTAATTCCTTTACCACAGACGAAGGACGTTCGATGACTTCCCCTGCTGCAATCTGGTTTGTCAGTAATGTACTTAATTCTTTAATTGTTCCCATACACTACTCACCCTTTTCCATTTGTTGCCATTTATACAGGATGTTCATGGCATCCATTGGCGTCATGCTCATTAAGTTTAATCCTTTAAGTTCGTGAACCCATTCAGGAACCGTCGCTGTGTCTTCTTCAAAGAGCGACACTTGTTCTACAAAGGTGCTATTGTCACTTGCAGCCCCTTTAGCTTCTAAATGATTTAAAATCGTGCTGGCATTTTTCAATAGCTCTGTAGGAAGTCCAGCTAGTTTCGCCACATGAATCCCGTAACTCTTATCGGCTGGTCCTTCTAATACTTTATGCAAGAAGACCACTTCGCCATTTTCTTCAACGGCTCCCACATGCACATTGCGTAAATCTGCGTATTTCTCGCTAAGCCTTGTTAACTCGTGGTAGTGAGTTGAGAATAGTACTTTTGCTGATAAATGCTCGTGAATATACGTGATGATGGCTTCAGCAAGCGCCATTCCATCATACGTAGCTGTTCCACGTCCGATTTCGTCAAACAACAATAAGCTCGTTTCGTCTGCATTTCTGAGTGCGTGGTTTGTCTCCATCATCTCTACCATGAACGTACTTTGGCCAGAAATTAAATCATCGGCTGCCCCAATACGAGTAAAGATTTGCGTGAAGACTGGAATCGTTGCACTCTTTGCAGGTACAAAGCATCCGATTTGCGCCAAAATCACGCAGAGCGCCAATTGTCTCATGTAAGTTGATTTACCGGACATATTCGGCCCAGTAATCAGAAGAATATGTTCGTCTGGGCTCATTGAAATGCTATTTGGCACATACGTTGACTGTCCCATGACCTTTTCAACAACCGGATGGCGACCATCCTCAATCCAAAGTCTACGGTTCTTCATCGAAATCGTAGGCTTCACTAAGTGATAACGTTCGCTCACCACACTGAAGGCTTGTAAGACGTCGATGGTTGCGACAGTTTTAGCCAATTGTTGCAACTGGGCGGTATAGTGTTTCACCTGTTCACGCACTTCTACGAATAATTGATATTCGAGTGCACTTGATTTTTCTTCCGCTTCTAAAATCAGCGTTTCTTTTTCTTTTAATTCAGGCGTAATAAAACGTTCCGCATTCGCCAGCGTTTGTTTACGCTCATAACGACTGCTATCGAGTTTTGATAAATTCGATTTGGTCACTTCGATATAGTACCCAAACACCTTGTTAAAACTAATCTTCAATGAACTAATGCCTGTTTGCTCACGTTCTTGTTGTTGGAGCGCGGCAATCCATTCTTTACCATGTTTCATGGTATCGCGATACGTATCGAGCGTCGCGTTATACCCTGAACGGATAATATTTCCATCTGAAATTGTAAGAGGTGCATCCTCGTCGATGGCACGGTCGATTAAATCATATAACTCAGGAATGTCGAATAAGTTTTCTCCAAGAGCACTCCATTCTTCTGAATCCAAGCTATCTACAATCGATTTAAAGATTGGCACTTGTCCAAGTGTTTGTTTGAGTTGCAAGAGGTCACGCGCATTGGCGGTTCCAAATGACACTTTCCCAACAATCCGTTCTAAGTCGTACACACGTTTCAATGTTTCAATAAAGTCTGTACGTTCAAAGTAATGTTGGTTCAATGTTTCCACAAGGGCATGGCGTTTTTGAATCGCTCCTTCTAATACAAGTGGTTTTTCAAGCCATTGTTTAAGGAGACGTCCCCCCATGGCTGTTTGCGTCTCGTCAAGGAACCAGAATAATGATCCATGTTTTTGATTGGCACGAATGGTTGTTGTTAACTCTAAGTTACGTTTTGTCTCATAATTCATTGAGAGATAGAACTCGCTTTGATACGCTTGCGCCTTTTGTAAGTGCGAGAAACTTCTCTTTTGAGTGAGTTTCAAGTAGCTGAGTAGATTTTGCACACAACGAACAGAAGCTTCATCTTCTAGTTCTGAGACTAAGTCTGTGCAGTCTTCGGCATTAATTTCATCTTTTTCAATCGTTGAAATCAAGATTTGCATACTTGTAAACAGATGGCGCAGTTCTTCTGTCACATCACTTTCTACAAGAACAACTTCGCGACACATCAAGCTTGAGCATTCGCTACGCACTTCTTCTAAGTTTTCGAGTTGTGTCACTTTTAATTCCCCTGTTGACACATCCACATATGACAGTGCAAATCGTTTTCCAACAAGCGGTAAAATCGATACTAAATAATGGTTTTGATTTTGCGCTTGGTATTCTGTATACGTCCCTGGCGTCAAGACTTGAACAACGTCTCGCTTCACCATTCCCTTTGTCAGCTTTGGATCTTCCAATTGCTCACATATGGCTACTTTCTTTCCAAGTTCAATCAGAGTTTTAATATATTCTTTTGCGGCATGATGAGGAACCCCACACATTGGAATTGGGTCCTCTGCATTTTTATTTCGACTGGTTAGTGTAATTTCGAGAAGTCGTGCTGCTTCAATCGCATCATCATAAAACAATTCATAAAAATCACCTAGTCGATAAAACAATAAGCAATCAGGGTACTTTTCTTTAATCGAAAAATACTGTTGCATCATCGGTGTGTGTTTCGTTTTTTGTGGCATTTCTGACTCTCTTTCTAATCTTTTTATTCAAAAAATGGTGCATCTGGCGTAATACGAATCGGTTGAATCGATTTCGCTTTCCCTGTTTTATCATCAATATCAATTAAACAAGCACTTAATTGGCCTTCATCGTCTTCAGCCACTTCAAATCGTGCTGGCAATTGATTGAGGAACTTCGTAATAATAATATCGCGTTCCATTCCAAGAATTCCGTTATACGGACCTGTCATTCCCACATCACAAAGGAAGGCTGTCCCCTGTGGAAGAACGCGGGCATCATTTGTTGGCACATGCGTATGCGTTCCAACAACGGCTGATACTTTCCCGTCTAAGTACCAAGACAATGCTTGCTTTTCACTCGTTACTTCAGCATGGAAGTCGATAAAGATAATCGGTGTTCTCTTTCTAGCTTCTTCAACTACCTCAGTGATTTTGGCAAAAGGATCGTCCAACGGATTCATAAAGACACGGCCTTGCAAGTTAATCACGGCCACTTCTTTATCGTTACATTTTACATAAACGATTCCTTTTCCTGGAACTCCTGCTGGATAGTTCAGTGGTCGTACCATTTTTGTGGTATCTTCAATGAAATCAAAAATCGCTTTGTTATCAAAGGCATGATTTCCAAGTGTTACAACGTCTGCACCAGCCTGCAATAACTCCTTATAAATCTTCTCCGTAATTCCTTTTCCGTGGGCAGCATTTTCCCCATTAATCACGGTGATTTGTGGTTTATATTTTTTCTTTAATTTTGGAACGTATTGTGCGACCATCTCTCTTCCAAGAGAACCGACTACATCGCCAACAAATAATAATTTCATAAGAGTGCCTCTTTCTAAATCAATGTAGCTCTATTTTACCATAAAA
>CAUVJW010000048.1:0-8659 GCA_963552295.1 uncultured Streptococcus sp.
CGGTAGCTTCCTGCAGTGAGGTAGACCCCTGCCATCGCAAGGATAACCCAGACTGATGGGAAGAGCGTTTGAAGGTCAATCGACTTGTACAACCAGTAAATCGGACTGATATACGCCACAAGTCTGAGCCAGCTTCCTCCAAAATCCCCAAACGCTGCTGGCATTCCAATCCCCGCCATCACCATTACAAACAGCACTCCAAACGTCGTCGCGTGTCCTGGTGATTTGAAAATTCTAAAGAAGAATAAGTTTAGACAGAGACTGTAAATAATCGTCGCTGCTAATAGTCCCGTAAACACTCCCCAGTTCATTTCTGGAACGAGTCCTGTAAAGAACATCGCTGCCATCATAATCATATTGACGATAAACATAAAGATAAAGTACGCCAATAAGAACGAGAGTGTGATTTCCAAATTAGAACGTGGAGAGACGACTGAGCGTTTCAACACATGACTCTTCTTGAAATTAATCCAGTCCGAAGCAATCACTGACGCATTCATGATGACATAAAGGAGAGAAATGAGCATGACTACTCCACTCGCAACACTCGTCTTCGTTTCATTGATAGTTACGACCATTTCATTGTCAGTCTCTGGTAAGGTCTCTTCTTTGGTCAACACGCCTGTTTGTTGCAGCTTCGCGTTTAGCATGACTTCTTTTAACACCTTCGTCAACTGTGCATCAAGTAGAAAGTCTCTTGTGCCGCGCTGCGTATTCCAGATGCGAATCGTTGGCACTTGGCCTTCTTTCGCCTTTTGTAAATAGTTCGCAGGCACTTCGTAAATAACAGTCATTTCTCCTTTTTTCAAGGCTTCTTTGGCGCTATCTAAGTCGAAGTACACATTTTCTTCTCGGATATACGGCGCAATCAATTCTTCGTACTCTTCATTCCCCTCGTTGAATACAAAGGCAACGGTTTTTGCGACCGTACTTGGCGCTTTCGTATCCACCCTTCCTTGCGTGGTAAGCATGATTCCATTGATAAGGACCGGCATTCCAATCATCATAAAGAGAATTAGTGGCATTTTTAATAATCGTTTCAAATGAAAGATTGTCATTTTTACAAGATTCATTGACGCGCCTCCTTTCTCTTCAATGACCAGTTAAAGGCTACCCCTAACACTAAAATAATCGGTGCGGCAACCATAGCCATTCCTTTCATCGACACGCCATTCATCACATCGACAAATGGGGTGTAAATAAATTGGCGGAATGGATTTCCGCTTAGGAAACTGAAGGTTGAACTAATACGATCTAGCGGGATGACACCCGATAAGAACAAGTAAACTAAGTTAATTCCAGTTGAGAAGGCTGGTAGGTTCTTCTCCGTCACGAAATTGCCGAGTAAGTTTCCAAGGACATTAAAGACTAAACTATAGAAAACGACGAGAACAAAGATGCTGACGATGTTTCCTCCAAAAGTTGTGCTATCGAGGATTTTCCATAGGCCGATATACACGAATGACAATAGCGTCGTCATAATCATGTTCACAGCTAAATCGAGTCTGTCTCGTTCGCAAATGCTAAATGGCAATACGTTCAAACGTTTGCGAAGGCCGCTGAGTTCTCGTTGTACCCCAAAGCGCATTGCAGTTTCAAGGAACATGATGAATAGGAATCCAAGTCCCGTAATCGCGTAGTGTTGGTTCGCAGTCACTTGAGACTCAGCTTCTACTTGGTCTGTCTCGAAGGCTCTAGATGCGATTTCCTGTTGTAAGGCTGCAAGCACCCCTGCTGCTTGTTCGGGTGTAATGGATGTATTTTGACTTTCAGCTACAGCATTCATCACCGAGCTTGCTTCTAATAATTGCGAAGTCATTGTTTTTAAGAGCGATTCATACACCGCAAGTGACGTGCTCGATGTTCGCCCTGATTTCTCGATGGTAATCGGAGTTGCTTGCGAACGCGTTTGAATCGACTCTGTAAAATCAGCTGGAATCGTCGCAATGATTTTGGCATCGTCTTTCACACTTGTCAGCGCAATTTGTTTTTCCTCCGTAAGCTTCTCAAACAATGCAACAACCTGTTCTCCGTAAGCCCCTTTGTCTTGATTATCGATATAAATCTTCGTTTCAATCGTTAAATCAGACGGATTGAAGGCACCCTTTGTGGTAAACGCCAAGAATAGCGTTAATAGAAATGGCATTAAGACCATGAGTAATAGCGCCGGAAAAGACTTCAGAGAGGATATTAAATTGGCTTTAATATAACGAATGTATCTCATAAGTCCTCCTTAATCACGAAGCGTCTTTCCTGTTAATTGTAAGAACGCCTCTTCTAATGTTGTTTCTTTGACGTTGACGGATTTAATCACGAGTTGTGCTTGTTCGACTTGCTCAATCAATTTCATCATCGAGAAAATCGTTTGGTCAATCGTAAGTTCCATGTCTTGTCCGTCCACTGTTACAAATTGAATGCCGTTTTCGCTATTCTTCAACACTTCGTCGAATCCAGCAGGCACTCGGTCCAATGTGAGGGCCACCGTTTGTGTATGCCCTACGAGTTTTTTCACTTCTTCTTTCGTTCCATACGCCACTTCTTCTCCTAAATCGAGAATGAAGACGCGCTTACAGAGGGCTTCGATTTCCTCCATATAATGCGACGTGTAAAGAATCGTTGTCCCTTGTTCCGCAAGAGACTGAATATAGTCGAAGATATGTTGACGCGACTGCGCATCAACCCCAACAGTTGGTTCGTCTAAAATCAAAATCGAAGGATTATGCAACATCGCAACGGCGATATTCAAGCGACGTTTCATCCCGCCAGAGTAGTTTTTCACTTTCTCTTTCTTCTTGTCAGTTAGACCGGCCACTTCCAGTAATTTCTCGATTTGACTCTTCAACTCTGCCCCTGCTAACCCGTAAAGTCCACCGAAGTATTCTAAGTTGTCGACTGCATTCAATTCCTCAAGAAGCGCGATATCTTGTGGCACTAAGCCTAAGTGTTTTCGAATTTCTACTTTATCGGTTTTAATCGACTTTCCATTAATGAAAATGTCGCCGCTATCCATCGATTGAATCCCTGTCAGAATATCAATCAATGTACTTTTCCCGGCCCCGTTTGGACCAAGCAAGCCGAATAGTTCCCCTTCCATAATTTCAAAGGAAACATTTTGTAGGACTTTTTGTCGTCCGTAAGATTTGGTTACGTCTTTAATTTCAATCATATGTACACCTCTTTATCGAATAAATGAAAGGAACGCTATTAATAAACAAAGAACAATCGCGACGATTTTTTCCTGTTTTAAATCTTTAGGGGTCTTCTTGGATTCGTTCATTTGTTTATCCTCCTACTTGTTTGTACCCTTATCATAGCAAACACCCATCGAAGTCTATAGTCCAAAACGTCATCACGTATCGTGACTAAAGTCATGTTTTCTATAAAAAATGCCCCGACTCTTTCAGATTCTATACTCCACGGTGGTTTGTCTGAAAGAATCGGAGCAGTCTTAATTATTGTTTGAGTTTGTTTTCGTACGCGAAAATCACGAGTTGCGTGCGGTCACGCAATTCTAATTTCGATAAAATCGTACTAATATTATTTTTTACGGTTCCTTCTGAAAGGAAGAGCGTTTGCGCGATTTCTTTATTGCTTAAGCCTTGCGCCACTTGTTGGATGAGTTCCACCTCACGCGGTGTGAGCCCCCATTTCTCCGCATCAAAGCTTGCAGACTTCTCAACAGTCGTATTCGTCAGTAGCGCCTCTGAAATCACCGTATCCATCACGACTTTTCCAGACAAAGCGACTTTAATCCCGTCAAGAATCGCCTCTGGACTACTGTCTTTTAATAAATATCCCGAAGCGCCATTTTGCACGGCTTCGACAATATATTCGGTATCTTGGAAGGTCGTCACAATCAGCACCTTCACCTCTGGAAAGGCCTCTTTAATCAGTTTCGTTCCTTCGATTCCGTTACTCTCAGGCATGCGAATATCCATCAAGACCACATCTGGTTGGTGCTCCTTGCAGGCTTCAAAGGCCGCACGTCCACTCTCTGCTAAAGCGAGGACTTCGACATTACCGCTCGCCTCAAGCATGATTTTTAAACCGGTACGGATGAGCATTTCATCGTCGGCAATAATAAGTTTGATTGGGTTTGTCATGGTTCTCCTCGTTTCTATTGTTTTTCTGTATTCGGTAGGATCATTTGCACGGTCACGCCAGGATTTGACGCCTCAAGTGTCACCGACCCACCTTCTGCACGAAGTCGTTCTTGGAGGGATTTAAGCCCGCCTTTTGGAGCTAAATCGACCGCTCCCGTTCCGTTATCTTTAATCGTCACGACTAATTGCGATGGATTATACATCAGTAGCACGGTAATGCGTGTCGCTTGTCCGTGTCGCATCGCGTTTGTAATCGCCTCTTGGACTCCACGGAAGATGCTGAGCTCTGCCTCACTTGTAAGCGTGAAGGTCGGCTCATTTTTTCTAAATTGAATATCGATGCCGCTGTTGACTTGCACCTCGTGGAAAAATTCTTCCAGCGCAATATCCAGCTGCTTCTTATCCATTTGTTCCGGCTTCAAGTCATGAACAATCTTACGCACTTCTTGCAATCCTTCGACGGCAAAATCACGAAGCCCTTCGCTCATTTCTTGAATCGGTGAATTTTGTTGCTTGGCCAGTTGAGAAATGGCCCCTAGCTGAATAATAATCGTGGATAGACTATGTCCCACTGAATCGTGAATCTCACGAGAAATTCGGTTTCGCTCTTGCAGCGTGAAGATTTCCTTCATCGTCCCCATTTTATATTGGGCTTGTTGCAAGTCATACCGTTGCTCGCTGAGTTTCTGCTCGGCTTTTTCCAACTCTTCTTGTAGCGCTCTTCGCTCTTCCAAAATATGATTTCCATACGAGAAGAATAAAAGGAAGAACAAGGTCATGACAACTTGAATACTATCGCCTTTTTGAACGGCTGGAACGATAACGACTGCTCCTAATAGGAACTGTAGTATCAATGCATTTCTAAAGGAGAACCGTAAACTTACCTCAAAACAGAGAAGAAGAATCAGTCCTGTAAAAATGGTGTTGAAATACAAACAGAGAAGAACGACTGCGATGCCTTCAATCAGGATGTACCATTGATATTTCAATGAATAATAGCCAAGTTGCACAAGCGCGATAAATCCAAAGAAGAAGGCGATGTCCCCTGCGTTCATATTCGGTATTTGCGACCATTCAAAAAGCGCAAAAAGGATGAAACCATACCGAATAATGAATCGTACCCATTGATCGATTTTCATGATTTCACCCCTTTGTCATTACTGATTTAATAAAAATAAAAACGCAATAAAATTATTGATAAAGTGTATCGAGATGGATGCAAAAATATTGTTGTTATAATAACGATACATCCCAACAATCGGAATTGTTAATGGAACATACATTAAGGATGCCATCCAATCAATTCCACCGGCCTCTTTTGAGAGCGAGTGAAGCAAGATAAATAGGAAGGCAGAAATAAACGTTAATACGTGAATATTGAGCGATTTCTTAAACGAACCAATAATCGCTTCACGAAACACCAATTCTTCTAAGATTGGCGCCACAACGCATACTAGAACAAACATGGTCACTGCATTGTTTGCGCTCATCATTTCCTCGATTTGTTCTTGGTTATCCGACGTCACATCTCCAATAAACTGAGCGACCGCAATTGCTAATCCGATACGAAGTGCGTATCCAATTGCCAAATCTCGAATAAACGGACGCTTGATGAAGTTTTTGAACCCTTCCACAAGCTTCTCGCGGAACAATGCGACCCCAATCGCTGTTGAAACCAGTTGAAGGATCAGGTAGGCATTTGTATCAACACTTGGTCCCGAAGACGTATAACGAATAAAGAACGCCGGGAAAACCATCAAGTTTAAAAAGTAAACAACCCATAATAGAACCGCATTTTTCTTCATAGAACACCTCTAGTCATCCGTGAAACGGACTGGTTTTGTATTTTTAATGCTATAGATTTTTTCAATTTTGCCATCATGCCATACGATACCGTGAAGCGCGCCGCCAAAAACAGCTCCGCCATCGATACCGATTTTGCCATCATGTTGCCATAATTTCATAAAGTCGCCATCTTCGTTTAAGCCACGTAAAGGTGTGTGCCCGAAGATAATCGTTTTGCCAGTGTTGTTGGCCCCTTTATGGAATGGCTCACGAATCCAGTAGAAGTCTTTTGGCTCAGTGTCGTGCCAGTCGTCTAAGCGTAAATCCACTCCAGCATGCGCTAAGAGCAAGTCGCCTTCATCGATAAAGAGAGGACGTTCTCTTAGAAATGCGATGAGTTCTGGATATTGTGCTTTAATCGCTTCGGCATCTTCCACAGGATTGACCGGAGTCCCTTGTGGTCGACCGAGTAAGTCGTTAATCGTCGTATCCCCATTGTTTCTGAAGTAGTGTGGAAAACGTCCTTCAGGATCGTCGATAAATGCAAGGAACATCACTTCATGATTTCCCATCAAATACCATGCGTTTTTCTCTTTCGCATATTTCATCCCTGTTAGGACACTACGTTTATTGTCTGGTCCACGGTCAATCAAGTCTCCCATGAAGACAAGTTGCTGAGTTTCTTCGTCCCAGTTTTGAAGCATTTCTTCCATCATGTCTGCTTCGCCGTGAATATCACCAATAATAAAATACGTTTTTTTCATTTTCTACACCTCAATTGCTCTGTTACTGTCTATTATAGCAAACTTTCGCGTCAATATGAAAGTGGATTTGACTCATGAAAAATTTTGCAAAAAAAGAAGCCTTACTTTCGTAAGACTTCTTCGTCATTTAAGATTATTGGTTTTCTTTTTTACGAGTGAATAATAACGCTGCCGCTACAACCACAAGTACGCCACCTACGATTACAGAGATACCTTTTGCTGTACCTGTATTTGGTAATTCAGGACGTTTTGGTTCTTCTGTTGTTGGAACTGCTGGAGTTTCTGTTGTTGAACCTTCAGTTGTAGTTCCTTCTGTAGTTGTTGAAGCTGTTGTTGTTGAAGCAGTAGTTGTTGTTGCTTCTGTTGTCGTTGAAGCAGTAGTTGTTGTTGCTTCTGTTGTCGTTGAAGCTGTTGTTGTTGTTGCTTCTGTTGTTGTTGAAGCAGTAGTTGTTGTTGCTTCTGTTGTTGTTGAAGCAGTAGTTGTTGTTGCTTCTGTTGTCGTTGAAGCTGTAGTTGTTGTTGCTTCTGTTGTTGTAGTACTTTCAGTAGTTGATTCAGTCGTAGTTGTTGAAGTTGTGCTTTCTGTAGTACTTTCAGTTGTGCTTTCAGTTGTTGTTGTCGTAGTAGTTGTAGTAGTAGTTTCAGGCATTTCACCGTCAGCTGTACCAGAACCAGATAATAATGTGTAAGTTACATCTGTTGATTGTTCACTATCTAAACCGTCAGCTGTAATTGAGATTCTGTTTTGTGGGTTCTTTGTAGGATCCACTAAGTTTACGATATAGTCAACGTAAATAATTTTATCTGTTGTATCGATTTTTACTTTAATACCTGTATCAGTGATTTCATAGTCACTTTCAGAAAGGAATCCAGCTGAAACCCATGGATTTTCTGAATCTACTAATTCAACACGTAATGAACCAGGTACGTATGTTTGGTTTGAATCCCAAACATCTTTAATTTCAACATTACTTAATGTTTTTCTAGCGGCGTTTAAACGTGCCCACCAGTGAACTTGTTCAGCGTTCTCTGTTGGTTGAAGACCCCATTTAGTAACCATTTCTCCTGGAGTAGGTCCTTCAAGTGGATCGATTTTTTGTGATACGACAGTACCGTTAAAATCAAGTTCTTGAGTAGTATCTGCTAAACGATTGTCTGGTTCCCACTTAACATCAACTGTTAATTCGATGTTTTTGTTTAACTTGTGGTCTTTGAAGTATGGACCAAATGTTACTGTGACATTGCCATTTTCTGGTGACACTTCAGCATATGCTACTGTTTCTCCCGCTTTATTATAAATTGGGAAGCTGTAAGAAGATTGAATTTTCACAGGTGAATTCACTTTGAATGTCATTGTGTCATTCAAGTTGATATCGATATTATCAGGAATATCTACTTTGAATGTAATTCCCCAACGAGCATATAAATCGGATGCATCTCCCGAGATTTGAACAGTTGGATTCTTCACTTCAATCGCTGTTCCATTTTTTGTTACTTCTGCCGCACTTACTTGTTTTGGAGCAAAGAATACTGCTAAAGCAAATAGAGCGGATAGTAATAAGAATAATTTCTTTTTCATAAAAATCCTCCTAGTTTCTTGATTTAAATTCTATTCTTTCAAACTCAATCAATTTTTATCCTAAAATCAACACGGTTTTTTCGAAAAAGCGATTACGTTTTGAAAGAAATTTGAACATAAATCAACTAATAGTTATTCTAAACTACTATTGCTCTAACTGCAATTCAAAAGCCCCTAAATCATGTGTTTTTAATGATTTTTTCTTTTTAAAATGAAAAATAAAAAAGCTAGAAATATCGGAAATATTTCTAGCTTGCTCAATTATTCTAAAATTCATTTAAAGCTACTTGCCGGGATTGAACCGGCGACCTCCACCTTACCAAGGTGACGCTCTACCGACTGAGCTAAAGCAGCGTTTTTGGGTAAAAAAAAAGAACTCCGCCAGTAGGACTCGAACCTACGACATCATGATTAACAGTCATGCGCTA
>CAUVJW010000049.1:0-8651 GCA_963552295.1 uncultured Streptococcus sp.
TCGCAAGAGGGCCACTTGTATTCCATTTGCGGTAGTCCGTTCCATTCATGTCGGTCCCAAATACCCAAACGCCACGCGCCTTCAATTGTTCAATCGTCTGCGTTAAATTCGTCACGCGAACAACCGGCACATGCTCGATAGCACCAGTTGAGGCTTTGGCAACGGTCGCTGTCAATGAAGCCGATCTGCGTTTTGGAATAATAATCCCATGAACGCCTGTTGCGTCAGCTGTTCGTAAAATACTTCCTAAGTTATGTGGATCTTCCACTCCGTCCAAGATGACGATAAATGGATCTTCGCCTTTTTCTTCGGCCTTCTTAAAGACGTCTTCTAAGTCGGCATATTCATATGCTGCAATCGAAGCTACGAGCCCTTGGTGAACAGCATTGCCGACAAGGTCTTCAATCTTCGTCTTTGGAACAGTTTGAACTTGAATGCCTTTTTCACGTGCGAGTTCAATAACTTTTGCGGCGTCTCGTCCAGAAGTTCCTTCTTGGATAAAGACGCGGTTCACACGATCCGGCGTTTGCAAGGCCTCTACCACTGCATGGCGTCCAAACACAAAGTCCACCACTTCTTGTACTCCCTCACGTTCGACGTGTTCACGAGCAGGACGTTGTCTCTTTTCACTACGTTCAGGACGCCCACGGTCTGGACGATTTCCGTTTCTTGATTTTTTCTTTGGTGCATATTCATTTCGTGCCATGTTACTGTTCACCTTCCACTTGTTGTAAGCACCAGTTGATGAGTTCTTCTAGTCTATCTTGTTGGCCAGATAAGTATAAATAACCCATTAATGCTTCAAAACCAGTCGCAATGCGGTAAGTCCCTACATCTGCATTTTTAGCCACCGTATGACTCTTACTATTGCGTCCTCGTTTGTAAATTTCTAATTCTTCTTCCGTTAAGAAGTTTTCTTGTTCCAGCATTTGTTGCATCAAGCGTGCTTGCGCCTTTGCCGAAACAAACTTCGTTGCGGTAGCGTGTAATTGATTTGGCTTTGTTAATCCTTTTTGCATCACGTGATTTCTGACATACACTTCATAAATCCCGTCACCCATATAGGCTAAGGCCAAACCGTTTAGCAGCTTCCAGTTTTTTTCTGTCATGCTTCTCTTCTCCATCTTGTTCCTTGTGGAGTGTCTTCTAATACAATCCCTTGTTCTTTTAGTAAATCACGAATCTCGTCACTGCGAGCAAAGTTTTTCGTTTTACGCGCTTCAAGACGTTCATCGATTAATGCTTGAATAGCATCGTCGAGCAGTGCTTCTTGTTTTTCAACGATACCGAAGATTCCAAATAGAACAGTTGCTTTTTCAAGGAGTGCTTCTAGTACTGCTTTTGAAACCACTTCTTGTTCTAAATACACATTCCATTCTTTCAACCATTGATATAACACAGTCATCCCATTTGCCGCATTGAAGTCATCATCCATTTCTTTTTGGAATTCTGATTCAATCGCTGCAAATTTTGCTAATCGTTCTGCATCTTCTGGCAAAGTATCTACGGCTGTTTCTAGACGGTAGCGTGCATTCTTGAAGGTTGTTTGTACTTTTTCAAGATTCACGGCTGCTTCTTGAAGAGCCGCTTCGCTAAATTTCAATGGACGACGATAGTGCGCACTTGCTAAGAAGAAACGAAGTACTTGTGGGTCAAGTTGTTGGATTAAGTCGTGAACGAGCACGAAGTTTCCAAGTGATTTACTCATTTTCTCTTCGCCCATCGTTACAAACGCATTATGCATCCAGTAGTTTGCAAATTTCTTACCAGTTTTTGATTCACTTTGCGCGATTTCATTTTCGTGGTGAGGGAATGCTAAGTCTTGTCCACCACCGTGAATATCGATGGTATCGCCTAAGTGTTTTGTCGCCATTACAGAGCATTCAATATGCCATCCTGGGCGCCCCTTACCCCATGGAGAGTTCCAGCTGATTTCATTTGGTTTTGCGCTCTTCCATAATGCAAAGTCTAGCGGGTTGCGTTTCTTCGCATCATCTTCTGAGGCTGTACGATTACTTGCCCCGATTTGTAAGTCTTCGATGCGTTGATCGCTGAGTTCCCCATAGTCTTTGAATTTTTCAGTGATGAAATACACATCGCCTTCTGATTCATAGGCCATGCCTTTATCGACTAAGTCCGCTACAAAGGCAATAATGTCATCCATTGTATTCATTACTGTTGGGTTTAAAGTCGCCTTCTTCACGTTTAGCGCGTTTGTATCTTCAAAGAACGCTTCGATATATTTCTTAGAGACTTCTTCAGCCGTCATGCCTGTTTCGTTGGCCACGCGAATAATTTTATCGTCCACATCTGTAAAGTTCGAAACGAAATTCACGTCATAACCGCGGTATTCAAAGTAACGACGAATTGTATCAAAGGAAACCGTACTACGTGCATTTCCGATATGAATATAGTTATAAACCGTTGGACCGCACACATACATGCTCACTTTTCCTTCTTCAATCGGTTTAAATGCTTCTTTTTGTCTTGTTAAGGTATTGTAGATTTGAATCATAAGTTTCCTCCGATAGTCGTATCTCTTTCAATTTCTTCTGGTGTATGGACGCGGACCACTCGTGCCGGCAGTCCAACCGCTGTGGTATGAGCAGGAATGTCGTCTAACACAACTGCCGCCGCTCCAATTTTGGCATATTCTCCAACCGTCACAGGTCCAATCACTTGCGAATGTGCCGATAAAAGCACCCCGTTCTCGATGGTTGGATGGCGCTTGCCAGTATCTTTCCCGGTTCCGCCTAACGTGACTGCATGGAACATTTTGACATCGTCACCGATAATCGTTGTCTCTCCAATGACGATTCCCATTCCATGATCGATAAAGAATCGTCTTCCAATCGTTGCGCCTGGATGAATCTCGATGCCCGTTAGGAATCTGCTAAATCCAGCGACCATCCGTGCAAGAAGTCTCATTTTCGCCTTCGTATGGAACCAATGCGCCACGCGGTGTAAGACCGTTGCGTGATATCCTGGGTACGTCAAGACGATTTCCAAGCTGCTTCTTGCCGCTGGATCATTTTTCTTATAAGTATCCATATCTTCCCTAAAACGTCCCATTCCTTCACTTCCTTTACATTTGTCTATTCTATTTATTATAACACAGTTTAAAGCACACAAAAAGCTGAAAAGCCGGGCTGCGGGGCCTAGCTTTTCAGCTTTCTAGCAAAACTATTTTAAGTCTAAAGTAACTTCTACTGTTTGTAATGGTACATCGTAGAATGGATCTTCACGACGTCCTAAGAAGTCTTTTGCTTGTTGTGGGAAGAGTGCGTACATTAATACATCTTCGTCAGATTTAGCGTACTCTTTAATCTCTTCACGTAATTCTGGTAATTGATCTTCGATTAAGTCAGCTGGACGAACGGTCACTACTTCTGCATCGCCGATAATTTTTGCTTTCACTTCAGGATTAATTTCTGCTGGAGCTTGTCCATATAATCCTAAAACGTAGTCTTTGATTTCTTTTGGAACGAGTTTGAAACGTTCGCCCGAAATCACGTTCATTACCGCTTGTGTACCAACCATTTGTGATAATGGCGTTACAAGTGGTGGGTACCCTAAGTCCGCACGTACTTTTGGCACTTCTGCTAATACTTCTTCGTATTTGTCAGCTAAGCCTTGTTCAGTTAATTGACTTAATAGGTTTGATAACATTCCACCAGGTACTTGGTAAATTAATGTTTTTGGTTCTGTATCTTTTACTTTAGGGTTTAAGATGCCTTCTGCACGGAATTTATCACGAATACCGTTGAAGTAAGCTGTTGCTTCTTCTACCTTCTTCATGTCCACGCCTGTTTCGAAGCCTAAATCTTTAAGTGCTAAAGCCATAGATTCAGTTGCAGGTTGACTTGTACCACCAGAGAATGATGATAAGCAAGTGTCGATGATGTCTGCGCCTGCTTCAGCTACTTTCAAGTAAGTCATTTCAGAAATACCACTTGTAGCGTGAGTGTGAACTTCTAAAGGAAGATCAGTTTTTTCTTTAATACGGCTTACTAATTCGTAACCTGTTTGAGGTGTTAATACCCCAGCCATGTCTTTAATACAGATTGAGTCTGCACCGAATTCTGCCATGCGTCCTACTAAATCAACATAGTAGTCCACAGTGTGAACTGGACTTGTTGTGTAAGAGATTGCTGTTTGGCAGTGTCCGCCTGCTAATTTTGTTGCTTCGATGGATGTCTTCATGTTACGAACATCGTTTAAAGCATCGAATACACGAATAATGTCGATTCCGTTTTGTACAGATTTTTCTACGAATAAACGTACCACGTCATCAGCATAGTTGCGGTATCCTAATAGGTTTTGTCCACGTAATAACATTTGCAATTTTGTATCTTTAACTGCTGCGCGAATTTGACGTAGACGTTCCCATGGGTCTTCATTCAAGAAACGAATACAAGAGTCAAAAGTTGCTCCTCCCCATACTTCTAACGCATGGAAGCCAGCTTGGTCTAATGTTTCCAAGATCGGTAACATATCTTCAGTTGACATACGAGTCGCGATTTGACTTTGTTGTCCGTCACGCAAAACCGTTTCAGTTAAACGGATAATTTTGCTCATAATATCTTCCTTTCTTAAGGTCTTTCGATGGATGTGTATGCTGCAACGATGCGCGCAATATGCTCTTGCATCTCTGGGACCGTGTGCTTTCTAGAACGGGCGCACACTTTTGCTTCCTCATTGCAGATAAAACAACGTCTTGGAGTCATTCCAAGAGTTGTTCTGGAAATTGGCGTTGGAGTCTCTCCAGCCATTTCCACGACATCGATATCGAGTAATCGTCCGAGTGGGTGTCCTTCTTCAAATTCCGTACAAGCGCGCTTTACACGAAGTGCGTCTGCGCGAAGTACGCGGTAAAATTCCATTCCTGTCCCAAATGAGAAGTCTTCTTGGTGAAGGTTTTCAAAAGGCATTAACACCTCATCTAATTCAGAAATCACAGAGGCGAAGACGGTTGTAATCGCCTCTGAATTTTTAACAGGACCTGGAATATTCAGCGTGATGGACACGAGCACACACAGATTGAATTGTTCTAGTAATTGTTGTTGGGTACGAGCACGTCTTTCTCTGGCATCAAGCATTTGCATGATATCCACCGGTGCTCCATCAAACAAAGAATTAAACATTGCGAACAACGTCGATGATGCTTCCATCACGGTATTCGATTACCGCAACCACTTTATCACCATATTGGATTGGTTCTGGGTTTCCAACGATGCTGTATGCTTTTTCTTGTAATTCTTTGATTGTGTATTGAGGTACATCTAACCCTTTGAAGTGTTCAATTAAGTCTTGACGGTTAGGGTTGATCGCAATACCGATTTCAGTAACAACCACGTCCACACTTGTACCTGGAGTAATCACAGTATTTACTGATTCTACGAATGTAGGGATGCGTCCACGTACTAATGGGCTGATAACCATTGACATTTTTGAAGCAAAGGCTGTATCACAGTGACCACCTGAAGCTCCACGGATAACTCCGTCAGAACCTGTCATTACGTTTACGTTGAAGTCTGTATCTACTTCTAAAGCAGAAAGAATTGCAACGTCTAAACGGTTAATTACTGAACCTTTAGATAATGGGTTTGCATACATGCTTGCGTCGATTTCATAGTGGTTTGCATTGTTTGCAAGTGAAATTGCTGATGGGTGGTCGAAGTCTTGAACGTCGATGACTTTCTCAACTAAACCTTCTTCTAACAATTCGCACATTGAGTTTGTAATACCACCAAGTACAAAGCTTGCTTTGATGCCGTCTTTAATCATTGCTTCACGGATGAAACGAGTTGCAGCAAGAGAAGCTCCACCTGTACCAGTTTGGAATGAGAATCCTTCTTTGTAATATGGAGAACCAGTGATTACTTTAGAAGCGTATTCTGCGATTAATAATTCTTTAGGGTTCTTCGTGAAACGAGTTGCCCCTTTGGCAATCCCTTTAGGATCCCCGATTTCATCTACAACAACCACGTAGTCCACGTCTGTTTGCGGAATGCTGATTGGAGTGTTTGGATAAGGTACAAGGCTGTCAGTAATGGCAACTACTTGGTCAGCGTATTTAGCGTCGATCATTGCGTATCCTAAAGAACCGCAAGTTGCTTTTCCTTTTGTACCATTGATGTTACCGTACTCGTCAGAACTTGGAGCTCCAAGGAAGGCAACGTCGATGTGGATGTCTCCTGCAGTGATTGCACGAGCACGTCCACCGTGTGAACGAATCACAACTGGGTTTTCCATGATACCGCTAGAGATTGCTGCCCCTAATTTATCACGTAAACCAGATGAAGTGATGTTTGTAATGACACCGTTTTTGATGTGTTCGATTAATGGTTCGTGTACGTTCGCGATTGAAGATGGAGCGATTGATAGGTTTTTAATCCCCATTTTTGCAATTTCATCCATAACCATGTTGATTACATAGTCTCCTTCACGGAAGTGGTGGTGGAATGAGATTGTCATGCCATCTTTTAAGCCAGTTTTTTCAATAGCTTCACGAATGCTACCTAATAATTTTTCTTGACGAGGTTCAACAGGTTTGATTTTACGGCTAGCTGCTTCATAAGGTTTAATGCGAGCTAACTCACCTTCGTATACCCCATATCGATCTGCATATTCTTGTGGAATTTCACGTCCAGCTTTATTTAATACCATCTTAAATTTCCTCCTCGCTAATCAATCCAGCCGCTTTTGCCAATGCGATTACGCGCTCAGCACGTTCCACGATTGGTTTATCGACCATTTTACCGTTAACTGAGATAACACCTGAACCTTTAGCTTCAGCTTCACGAATTCCCCAAATAACTTCTTTAGCGTTTTGAATTTCTTTTTCTGTTGGTGCATAAACTTTATTAACCACAGGAATTTGACGAGGATTAATAACAGATTTTCCATCGAAACCTAATTGTTTGATGCGTTCTACTTCTTCACGGAATCCATCCATGTTGTCTACGTTAGAGTAAACAGTATCGATTGCAGCGATTCCAGCAGCACGAGCCGCGTGTAAAATCATACTACGAGCGAAGAATAACTCTTGTCCATCAGGGTAACGACGAGTTTTCATGTTTGTTACGTAGTCTTCAGCACCTAAAGCGATACCGATTAAACGGTCACTTGCTTTAGCGATTTCGCGAGCGTTTAACACACCTTCAGCAGATTCAATCGCAGCCATCATTTTAGTGCGACCTACTGGGATGTTGTTTTCACGTTCAACGCGAGTGATGATTTCATCCACGTCTACGATATCTTGAGCTGTTTCAGTTTTTGGTAAACGAACAACGTTAACACCAGCTAATACAACTGCTTCAATATCTAAAGCACCTGTTGTATCTAAACCGTTGATACGTACAACTGTTTCTACATTGCTGTAGTCAAAAGTTTTTAAAGCGAAATGTACTAATACACGAGCTGAGTCTTTTTCTTTTAAAGAAACAGCATCTTCCAAGTCAAACATAATTGAGTCTGCGCCGTAAAGTGGAGCGTCACGCAACATTGCTGCGTTTGAACCAGGTACGAACATCATTGTTCTTCTTAAGCGTTCCATGAGTCGATCTCCTTCCAGTCGTAGTTTTCAACTTCTGCTGCACGGTGAACAACTGTCACTGTACGAGCTTGAATTGTGCAATCTAAAGCACCTTTATCAACTGCGATGACTTCTGCTGAAGTAACCCCTAATTCTTTTAAAGTTTCTTCGATCACACGACGGATTTGATTTCCGAATTGTTTTTCGACACTACTTTCTAATTGAATGTCGATTCGACCAGCGGTACTTGGATTTAAAGTGATCATGATGTCACTTGATTCCAAAGTGCCGACTACTGCACTTTTTTTAATTTCCATTATTGTTTCCACCTTTTCTTTTGGATTTTAACCAATGAAATGTTTTTCTTCTAAATAATGATACGTAGTTGCTGGAACGAGTAGTTTCAACTCGTCTACGTTTTTGTCTTGAATGGCAGCGCGCACCCGCGTCGCACTCACCACTTCGTCCCTAGCAGAAAGTCTGTCTATAATTACTAGATCTAAGCCGCTCCCAAAAGCAGCTCTTAGCGCGTCATTATAAACGGAGGTTACTGGGGAAAGTGGTTCTTGACCAACATAACGTTTGGTCAATTGTAACGTTGGAACAATGTTTTCTAAGAAGAGTGTTGCATCCAATGTTGCTTGCACTTTTGCCACTTCTAAATCCGCCTTCTCTTTCAAGAAGTACGATGGGAAAGTCGCACTTGAGACCATGTAGTCTCTCGTTGGGAGCACCGTTACGTTTGGCAAGTGACTCACGCCTCGTTTCACCATTTCCATTCGGTCGTTCGTATGAAAGAACGAACGATCCTCAGAAACAACGAACACGTAGAGGTGACTCGACTGACTCGCAGCCGTTTCTACCAAGTATTGATGTCCCAGTGTAAAAGGATTCGCATTCATGACAATTGCACTATTGCTACTTCCTTCTACGAAATGTTCTTTTAGTAATTTTAAGTAATCACTAAAGGACGGAATGCCTTGTTCTAAAAAGGCAAGGTTTTCTGTTTCGGCAACCACGCGATACCCCAAAGATTTAAAGAAGACAATGTTCTTTGGTTTCGTGTAGACAAAACTATTTGTATAAGAACGTTCTCTTAATTCATCTAAGAGCG
>CAUVJW010000050.1:0-8383 GCA_963552295.1 uncultured Streptococcus sp.
AACGGAACTGTATCTGGTGATTACGAAACAACTCAAAAATATATGGACTATGTTCACTCTCTTCCAGGGATGGAAGACTTATGGTTTAAAATCGACGAAGAAAACGAGCAAGCCTTCAAGAAGATGTTCGTTCGTTACAAAAAAGAAATCGTACACCTTGGTTTAGAAGATAACGACTTCGATAACGATATTAACCCACTTGAAACAACAGGGGCTTACCTTTCTCCACAAGAATTTAAAGAAGCCTTACTTGACGAAAACACTGTTGTCCTAGACACTCGTAACGACTATGAGTACGACTTAGGTCACTTCCGCGGTGCCATCCGTCCTGACATTCGCAACTTCCGTGAATTACCACAATGGGTTCGCGATAACAAAGAGAAATTCATGGACAAACGTGTCGTTGTTTACTGTACAGGTGGCGTTCGCTGTGAGAAATTCTCTGGCTGGATGGTTCGTGAAGGTTACAAAGATGTCGGTCAATTACACGGCGGTATCGCAACTTACGGAAAAGACCCAGAAGTTCAAGGCGAATTATGGGATGGAAAAATGTACGTATTTGACGAACGTATCGCTGTTGACATCAACCATGTAGACCCAGTAGTGATTGGGAAAGACTGGTTCGATGGTACACCTTGCGAACGTTACGTAAACTGTGGTAACCCAGAATGTAACCGTCGCATTCTCTGCTCTGAAGAAAAGGAAGACAAATACTTACGTGGTTGTAGCCATGAATGTCGTGTTCATCCACGTAACCGTTATGTTCAAGAACACAACTTATCTCTTGAAGAAGTAGTGGCTCGTCTTCAAGCTATCGGCGAAGAACTAGATACAGTGAATGCTTAATAGAGAAAAACGTATCTAAAAGTTATCATTAGTGATACCTACGAATCCTAGCGGATTTTATCATAACTACAATAATGGGGTACCGGTTCGAGCCTATAGTCTCTCACCTTTAAAGCCTCAAAGCTGGAGTAAGGAATAAATTCCTAACTCCAGCTTTTTTCGCATTTAATACCATTCCCCATTATTGTGGTTATGAAATCCGCAAGATTCTTCGGTTTCACTATTTATAAACTACACACGTTTTTCTCTATTAAGCTTCATTGCATTTCTTACACCGACTACTTTTATCTCTCCTGTAGAATCGAAAAACACCATATTTGGCCATGGACCAAATATGGTGTTCTTGCGTTTAACGGAATTCTTTATCGACCGTTTCTAGTGCTGCGGCGATAACTTGATGCATATCGTAATAACGATACTGTCCAAGTCGTCCTCCGAAGATCACTTGCGGAACCGTCTGCGCTAATTTCTTATACTGCGCGTATAAGTCGTTGTTGACTTTATTATTCACTGGATAATAAGGCTCGTCGCCCACTTTCCAATCGGCAGGATACTCACGCGTAATCACCGTTTTTGGCTGCGTGCCAAACTCGAAATGCTTATGCTCGATGATACGAGTGTATGGCGTTTCGCGGTCTGTATAGTTTACTACCGCATTTCCTTGATAGTTCTCCACGTCCACGACTTCTGTTTCAAATCGGAGCGAACGGTATTCTAATGTGCCTAGTTCATAATCGAAGAACTCATCAATCATTCCCGTGAAGACGATTTTGGCACCACTATTTAAGTACTCGTCTTTTTTCGCGAAGAAATCGACATTCAACTCGACTTCGATATTTTCATGGTCCAGCATGGCTTCAATCATCTTCGTATAGCCGCCAATCGGAATCCCTTGGTACGTATCATTAAAGTAGTTGTTATCATAAGTATAACGAACCGGCAAGCGGCGGATGATAAACGCTGGTAATTCTGTAGCCGAACGTCCCCATTGTTTCTCCGTGTAGCCCTTGATGAGCTTGTAGTAAATATCTTCCCCGACAAGAGAAATCGCCTGCTCTTCTAAATTTTCAGGCTCTTTGTCCCCCAGAACCGCACGCTGCTCAGCGATTTTCGCTTCGGCTTCTTGTGGCGTTACCACACCCCATAATTTATTAAAAGTATTCATGTTAAAGGGCAAGTTGTAAATCTCACCGTTGAAGTTGGCAACTGGAGTATTCGTATAGCGATTAAATGTCGCAAACTGATGGACGTAATCCCAAATTTTCTTGTCGCTCGTGTGGAAAATATGCGCACCGTATTCGTGCACTTGAATCCCTTCCACTTCTTTTGTATAAATATTACCCGCAATATGGTTTCTTTTCTCAATCACTTTTACTTTATAACCGCGTGTCGCTGCTTCATGCGCAAAGGTCGCACCGAATAATCCAGCCCCCACAACGATGTAATCAAATGGTTTCATGTGGTTTCCCCATTTCTTATTTTATCTTATTCATTATACCATGGACCCTCAAGGCGAACCAAATCGATGAAGCACACTTTGCAAAATTATCATATATGATAATTCCATAAAAAAACTACCAGACAAGTGCCTGGCAGTTCGAAACTCTCTTAGTTAAAACCGATGAAACGTTGTGTGACTGTGTAAAGTCCATTTGATAGTACTTGTACAGGTTTATTGCTCGCCATCGTAATTTTGCATAACGCATTTTTACTAATTAGATGGAAGACTTCTGGATTGGCTTCTTTTAAATCTGCAAGCAAGGCTTTTTTCTTCTCTTGATGCTCTGGTAGTCCGCCCTTATTGAGTAACGCACAAGAAATCACCGTTGTAATCTCTAAGTGGTTTAATAAGTAATTCTTCAAGACGGTTGGAAATTGCCAATCGCTATTGTAATTCGCCATCAATAATTCATTTACACGAATTTGTTGGTCGATACGACTAATCATGACTTTTTCGTTCACGGATTGATCTTCACGTCCGATAAAGTAACGATAGAAGTCTAGGTTCATATAAAATAATGTCTTGCTACATTGAAGCGGTACGAAGACAAATAAATTATCCACGTAGAAAGTATGCTCTGGCAACTGCAATCCGGATTTACGAAGCAAGTTCATATTGTAAATAAGCGAGTGCATCATCATGTATTTCCCACGACGAAGCGGCTTCGCATCATCCCAAGTAAACACTTGATTTTCAGGGAATGCTGAAGTGTAGCGCATGATTTTCTTCGTTTTCGCGCCTTCTTTTTCATAGACGAAGTTCGTAATGAACACATCGACTTCTTCGCCAGTTTCTTCGAAGCGTTGTAATTGTTCTAGGATTTTTAAGTACGCACGGACATCCACCCAGTCATCACTATCGACGACTTTGAAGTACTTCCCTGTTGCGTTCGCCATCCCCGTATTCACGGCTCCACCATGACCTTTGTTTTCTTGATGGATGGCACGGATAATCGTTGGATAAGCTGCGGCATATTGGTCAGCAATGCGAGCTGTGTTGTCTTTAGAACCATCATTAATAATTAAAATCTCAACCTCTTCGCCACCAGCAAGGAGCGTTTGAAGGCAATAATGCATATATTCTTGAGAGTTGTAGCATGGGACTGCAATGGTTAATAATTTCATGGGGGTTACCTCTCGTTTCTAGTAAACTTGTCTCATTCACTATACCATTTTTTCGGTCATTTTGTCAGTTTGGCTCCCTTAATCCTCTTATGAAAAAAAGCCCTCTTCACATGGAAGAAGGCTTCGACAATACTGTTATTCATTTATGCTTGTTGTTTTTGTTCTCTACGTGCAATCCATGGAAGGACAAGTCCGAGTCCAAGAAGTGCAAATGGCATAATGATATTTGAAATTAAGACAAACCACCATTCAGACGGATTTTGCGCATAATCTATTTGTGGCACCATTCCGAGAATACATGCAAAGGCCGTGAAGGCAAATCCCCATAGTCCCATTAAGAACCCAAGTGTCTTATTGTTAATGTATTTATATTCAGCATTTTTATATCGATCCCAATGGCGATACAAGAACATGAAGGCGACGAATACCCACAAGAAGCACATTGGCGACACGATGGCATTCAAGTTTGTCATCCAAACAACAACTGTATCGATTTCCTTAAGCCCTAGAGCCGGCATGACAATCAATGCTCCTGTCAAGACCCCTGTAAGAATGTATCCGTTTCTTAACGTACCATTCTTTGTACGTGCACGAAGCCAACGCGGAACATATTCTTCATCTGCACTAGCAAGGAAGATTTGAAGTGGTGCATCAATCGATAAGGCTAATGTAGCGGTTTGCCCAATAAATTGCGTCAATGCATAAATCGTTACAAGAATGTTTCCTATATTCCAATGGTTTCCTAATACGGCAAATGCTTGATAGGCCCCATTTCGCATCAAGTCTTGTGGAATATTGTTGCTATCAAAAATCATCCCCATTGCAAGAGATCCAAAGACCGCACAGATTCCAACCATCACAGCCATCGCAATCATCCCTTTTGGAAATTCTTTGGCTGGATTCTTGATTTTATGCACATACGGTGACATAGACTCTGCCCCTCCGACCGAGAAGACAAGAAGCGCAATCGTTGTAAAGTATGAAAAATCAAACTTTGGAATATACGTTTCAATCTTATCCATATTCGCTGTTGCTAGTTGCAGGTCGGGTTTATTCAATGGAACCCCAACGGCTAATAGAATGAACAAAATCGACATCACAAACATAGCTGTTCCCGCAATCATTCCTAAGAATTTCAACGCACGAATTCCCTTTGTTGAAATATAGAGAATGAGTAAGAATAGGGCTAAACAGACTGTTACTAGTAGTGGAATTGGCAGTTCATCGACAATTCCTGAGTGTCCTTGGAATACCCATCCGAGCGCAATCAACATCGTCTGTGGTTTTTGCGCTAAATAAGGAATCTGAATCACCCAAAACGTCCATGCGGTAAAATACGCTAGTTTCTTTGTAGACGTCTGTTTAATCCAATCACTGACTCCCCCTTCACTATCTTGGAACGTCGAACCGAGTTGTCCAACCATTAATGAATATGGAATAAAGTAAATCACTAAAATAATGAGCCATGATGTAATCACCACAATCCCTTGTTGGGCGAAATTGTTCACCACATTCCCAAGTCCCCACACAAAGTTAAATGCAATGAGGGATATCATCAGCCAACTCATTTGTTTTTCATTTTTTTCTTCCATCTTTTAACCTCCTAAAACGAATTGCTGATTAGTCACTCACTGAATAACGGTTGACCATCAAATTACTTGCACGAAGCAATACTTTGTCCAGTAATGCTGCTGTTTTTTCTTCAATATAATCACTGATTTGTTGATTTTCCGCCTCAAAGTCTATCACTTCTCCTTTTTCAAGAAGAGCGTCAACTTTAGCAATCATCGCTTCCCCACGACACAATGTATTCTTTTGATAACTTTCAATATCCGCTTGATGTTCCAAGTAATGCGCATCCGCAAGCCCTGCAATTAAGCGGCTTGACCAGTAGAAGGAATCCGTTGAAACCTTCGCAGTCGTATTGGCGAAATATGAAGGCGTTGTGTCCACTTGTGTAAAGAATGGAACAGCCGTTGTAAATGGCATTGACCCATACGATACCCATTGAATTCCTGTCGTATCATGCGGACGATTTGGACGGATTTGGAGGATGGCCGTTTGACTCGTACGATTAATTCCTACCGTACGGAAACGACGATTGCTCTTACCATCGCCTAAGTTTCCATAAGGATCATATGGCGTAAATTGATAATGCGTACTCATCGATTCTTTCACATCTTCGACGGTAATCTTGCGATATGGAACGCGTGCCCAAGGAATTTCAAAGCTTGTTGGAGATTGTTCCACTTCAGGATTAAACATGCGTTGAATATCCCAAGCACGAGGCGTGTTATACAAGCGGTCTTTATCGCGTTGAGAACCAAATGCGTAACGTGGATTGAATGACTCTCCGTCAAAGTTCAAGTTCAAGTGATGACGAATCATAAAGTCTTTCAAATCTGGGTCGCACATAAAGTTTTCTTTGTCTTCAAAATCAAAGAAGTCGCTGCCGAGTTGGTTTGGATTTACGACATACGCATCATCCGGTACACGGCGAGCCATCCAGTGATGCCCTCCAATCGATTCTAACCACCAGATTTCATTCACATCGGAAATCGCAATTCCGTTTGATTCATACGTTCCTGCTGTTTCAAGGAAGTGTCCAAGACGTTCGACCCCTTCGCGCGCTGTTTTAATATAAGGCAACACTAAAGTGAAGATGTCTTCTTCCCCAATCCCCGTTTCCACGAGTGGGTCAGCCCCTAATACACGCGGATTTGTCGAAATCGTTTCTGTCGCACTCACCGCTACATTATAAGCATTAATCCCCGCAGCTCCCCAGATTCCTTCGTTATTGATAGCATTTGGCATAGCTGTATAACGAACGGGATTGTCAGGTAAATCTGTTTCAAATCCTGAAATCACTGCTTTATAGTGACGTGGTTGGTCTTCTGGACGTACCACAATGAATTTCTTTGGAGTGAACTCTCCATTACATGAGTCCTCTGTACGCGCTACTAGCGTTGAACCATCGTAGCTGGCCTTCTTTCCGACAAGAATCGTTGTACATGAATCATGTTCTTGGTCAAATCTCATAAAAACTACCTCCATTTACTTTATTTCTACACTTAAATTATAGTCCTATTCGCGCTAATTCTCAAAGGCCTCCGCACTATTTTTTCTCTGAATTTTCTTCCTAAGGATAGGTAAAAAAAGAACCTAGCGTGAACTAGGTTCTCTTGTATCTTCTATTTTTGTTTTAGTTTTCGATAAACTCTTTCTACGATGGTAATCGTAACGGCAATGATCCATAAAACGAGCACTGTTGTGAGCGCATATTTAATATTAAAATAAATAGCCGCCATACATAGCACTAACACCGCTGCAATCACATAGCGTAAATTAAATGGGGCTACTCGTTGCACATACCACCAGACAAAGTCTTCGTTATCATTCTTTGTCACTTTATAATCTTCTATTAACGCTCTAAACTTCTCCTTAAACTTCTCAACCATCTGAATCCCTCCTATTTTTTATCCGGAATTACCCAAAATAGATAGTAAGTAATAAACACTGTCAGCGCGCCAAGTCCAATTTTCACCGCCAAAATCGGGGCAAGGTAAATGGAAATGGCCATCAAAATATAGATATAAACAATAATTTTCTTTTTACGACTACGCGCAATCGACCTCGTTTCACGGTAATCTGCGACATAAAGTTGGTATAGTTTCGTCTGTTGAAACCACTCTTCAAAACGAGTAGAACTCTTCGAAAAACATACTACTGTTAGCAGTAGAAACGGTGTCGTCGGAAGTACTGGGAGCACAATTCCAATAAGCCCCAGCGCTAGCGAAATCCACGCGATAATAAAATACACCACTCGCATTCTTTTCTATTCCTCCTCGGCTAATTGCGCCACTCTTCGATTAATAAAATGCTCTAATACTTTTGTCAAAATAAAGAGTACACCGACAAAATAGAAGAAATAGACAAAATAACTGACGGAGACATTAATCGCTAGAAGGAATGTCGCCACAAGCACAATCACCCAAAACAACTTCATGACAAAGATCCATCTTTGCTTCTTCATCCATTGCTTATCGGTTAATGTATGGTCACCCTTATCAAGTGCGATAATCGTATCAATAAACTTGGTAAAACGTTCTTTCAAGCACTATCTCCTCTCTTTTAGTAAGCATAGTGTAGCATACCCCCAACCACTAGTAAATTTATTTTAATCGATTTTTAATACATAAAAAACGCCTCTTTTGAAATCTTACAATTCCAAAAGAAGCGTCGTTATTTTATTGAATTATTTTTCATTTCTTAACTTCGTAATGAAGTGTTCGATACGATCTAACGCTGTCTTCAAGTCTTCGATTGAGTAAGCGTAAGAGATACGTAGGAATCCTTCCCCTGAGTCCCCAAAGGCTGTTCCTGGAACAACGGCTAAGCGTTCTTCCTCTACTAAGCGCATTGCGAATTCTTCTGAACTCAATCCGAATTGCGAAATGTTCGGGAAGATGTAGAAAGCTCCAAATGGTTCAAAGCAAGGAATGCCTAAATCTTTGAAACGTTTCACCAAGTAACGGCGACGTTGGTTGTAGCTATCGCGCATTTCTGCAATATCATCATCTGAATTACGAAGGGCATCCACGCCTGCATATTGGCTAAGTGTTGGAGCTGACATAATCGCAAATTGGTGAATTTTATACATTTGTTCCATGATTACTGCTGGAGCTAAGGCATACCCAAGTCTCCATCCCGTCATCGCGAATGCTTTTGAGAAGCCTCCGATTAAAATTGTACGGTCACGCATGCCATCGATTTCGACAACTGATACGTGAGGTTTTCCTGTGTATGTTAATTCTCCATATAATTCGTCAGAAACAACGATAATATCGTGGCGTTTTAACACTTCGCAAACCGCTTCTAAGTCTTCACGTCCCATAACCGCACCAGTTGGGTT
>CAUVJW010000051.1:0-8250 GCA_963552295.1 uncultured Streptococcus sp.
GCTGTTACGATTACTGAAGCTGTAATTTGAGTCGTTGCTGTTGCTTCGATTCCTTTGAATGAAGCATCCACTGCTGAAAGTGCAGCTGGTGTAGCGATAGCGCTGGCTGCTGTACTTGAAATGGCAGCACCGGCAACCCCGTTCCCACCTGTTAAGCGGTCTGCAGCAATCGCAGCAGCACCACCAACAACAGTAGTGATAACCCCTAGTAAAATACCAGGTAGACCTCCTTCAAGGATTTGGCCAAAGCTCATGTTAGCCCCTAAACAGAAACCAACGACAATAATGATGGCTGTAATCCCGTTTGAAAGAACTTTCTTCATGTATGGGAAGGCATTTCCTAACGCAATCCCTAACACAAGTGGTAATACAGTTCCGACTAAGTTCCAAATCGAGATGTTTGCAAGACCTGCACTACTTAATACGGCCATTGTTACCATTGGTCCAACGCTTAATGTTGTAATCCCAACGGCACCAGCGTCGATTTCATCCCCGTATACATCTACAATACCCGCATACATTGCGTTATTGGCTACTGAAATGGCACCGATAACGGCAACGGCGCTAAGTCCGAGGAAGTTGTCATTGAATACTTTCGCAACCAATAACCCTAAGACTACAGATACCGCAATTTTCGCTAAAATAATCGCTGCCCCACGTCCAACGGCTTTTGGTGTGTTTTTAAGAGAAATGGTACCCCCGATAATGAAGAGGAATGCCCCAACAAGTGGTCCAGCACCTTTCACGATTGGAGTGGTAAATCCACCAATTTGTAATATTTGAGGGAAAAATGTATTAATCACACATCCAATAAACATTGGAATAATGATTGTATCCCCAGGAATTTTAATCTTTTTCATACTGTTCACAATCCTTCTCTGATTTGGAATAAGACTCTAGCTAAAATCAGCCATCTAATGTGATACCGCCATCGCAGTCACCGATTTCACCTGTAACGAAGCTTGCAAGGTCGCTTGCAAAGAAGAGAATCATTTGAGCGATTTCAGTAGGTTCTGCACGACGTCCAAGAGGGATCATGCTGATAACTTTTTGGCTCTTTTCTTTATCTTCTGATAATACTGTTGTCATATCTGTACGAGTGAATGAAGGACATACAGCGTTACATGCGATATTGTATTTACCGCCTTCTTTAGCAACGGCTTTTGTTAAACCATTTAAACCAGCTTTAGAAGAAGCATACGCAGCAGTACCTAAAAGTCCACCACCAAGTTTTGCAGCAACGGAAGATACGTTTACGATACGTCCACCTTTGTTTTCGATAAAGTGTGGGAAAATTGTGCTGATTGTTGAGAAGCACCCTGAAAGATTGATACGGATAGTTCTTTCCCATTCTTCATATGTTAATTGGTCGAAAGGTTTTGCACTAATAACCCCAGCACAGTTCACTAAGATGTCTACTTTGCGCTCTGCTAAAATTTCGTTCATGCTTTTTACGATAGATTCATGATTTCCTAAATCCATGTATTTGAAGCTTGTGTGTTCTGGTCCGAACTCTTCAACTGTTTTGTTTGCTGCAGCCTCGTTAATATCTGCGATGACTACAAAACCGCCGCCGTTAACGATACCGCGAACGATTTCTTTACCAATACCATTTGCCCCACCAGTGACAATGGCAACTTTACCTGTGAAATCCATTAGATCACGTCCTTTGATTTGATATGTTCATTCTATCACTAAACAATGAAGTTTCGACTCTTTTTTATGGTTAACATTTGTTAACTTTTTAACATATTTTTTGATGAACTATACGTTCCGCCACACTCCCAAAAACCGCAGTACCAAAAGGTTTCTGCAAATAAAAACAGCCTACAAATAAATTGTAGACTGTTTTGTGTACCATAAAAAATATTTTATTTTTTTAAAATTGAATATAAACATTATATGAGCAAACTTCTCTCAAATAATGGACTAGATCAACGACATTGTCCTGTAAATCACCAAGAGGGACTTCTTCTTGTTTCTTACGACCTTCATAGAAGAATGTAAAATTGAACTTTCCACCCCATTTTGATTTTTGACGAAAAACGGACGCGCTGACTGCTTCTTCTAAGTCCACGACCCTGAACTCAGTTCCATAAGAAACTAAAATTCCGTCTTTGACAAGTACGCCAAGTTTTTCATCCAAATACTCCGCATCATCTAATAGGCGTTTCATATCATATTGGTAGTCAGGGAAAAGCTCATCAAAACGAGCGTAATGTTTTTTGATGCGACGAACGCGAATGATTTGCCAAGCGAATACAATGACAAAAAACACAACGGCTACGATGAACATCACGATATCGACAAACCTTGCCGCACTATCCGTAATGGTTAAAAAATGCTTTAGGTCCAATTTATCGAGAGGCGCCTGCACTGAAAGTGGGCTAAGTTTGAATTTCTGTTCAAAGGCTTCCTTCATTTCCGGTGTAATATTCGTTTGAACGCTGGATCTCCCACGTTTCTCCTTCTCATTAACTACACGTATATTCAAGTAGAAGTCTGACGAGGCGAGTGCGTTCGTTTTCTCAGAAAGCGCCTCTTTAAATTCTAGAATTTGTTTAATTTCAGAAGCATCTGTTCTTAAGAACGACACTCCATGATTGTGTTTCACTAAATAATATGTTTCATCGTCTATCTCAAGAGGCTTTGGGTCAATATCTAATACTTTAATCGAAGTGGACGATGCATCAGTTTCCATTTCATAAATGACTCCCTGCTCGTATAATTCACGCCCGCTCATAAAACCATACGACGCTAAAAATCCTATCACCACCACTGTTAATCCTAACAGGACGGTAAGAATCCATATCCCCCATGTTCTTCTAAAAATCCCTTTATGCAAAACTATTCCACCTTCAATTTCTATTTCTTATCCTAGGAGTCTAAAATCCACTTTCAATCCTAAATTGTATTCTTCGTTTAAATATTCCACAAGATCTTTGAGACGTAATAATTGTCTTCTAAAGAGAATCGAATCGTATTTCTTATTTGCATATTCAAAACGTAAATGAACCCTCATGCCGCCTTTTCTTCTGTTTTCAAACACGAGATATGCCTTGCTGACTTCTGATAAGTCGATGACCGTAAAGTTAATGTCGTAGCTCACAAGAATTCCTTCCATCACAAGGATTTTGAGTTTCGGATCGACATATTCTGCATCATCCAATAACTGCTTCATATTGTTCGCATAATCAGGGAAGTACGCATCAAATCGAGCATACTGCGCCTTCAAGCGACGTGTTTGATAGATTTGGAACCCAATAAGTCCAAGAACGATTGCAAGCATAACAAACGTTAATGCCGAATCTCCCCATTGATCCTTAGAAGTGGTCAACTTCAAGATTCTGGATTCATCGATTTTCGTCTTGGCATTTTCTGAATACAGCGGGCTCTCTTTATATTTCTTGTAAAAGGCTTCTTTCATCTCAGGCGTCACATTCACCTTGACGTTTGACCCTTTCCCTTTTCTTTGCTCTGGCGTTACACGCACACTCAAATAAAGATTAGACGCTTCGAGTGCATTCTCTGCGTTTCCGGCAGCTTTCTTTGCTTCCAAAACATTGCTCAATTCATCTGATTTTGCCTCGAAAACCGCAACGCCTCGCTCATGTTTCACTAAATAATAGTTGTGCCCATTTAACACCAGCGGTTCTGGATCGATATCCATTACCTTAATCGCTACTGACGAACCTTTATCGTTTACATAGTAAACCTCATTAGCTTTGTATAAGTCTTCCGCGCTTTGGAATGATTTGAATCCCGCACGTGCAATAATCACCATCACTACAGTCATTATCGCTACTACAACCCATATCGGACCTGTTCTTCTTCCATACCCTTTATGCATTTTTAACCCTACTTTCTATTAAAATCATTGATTCATCTTCTATGAACCATATACCTAATACCATTGATACCATTGATACGGTAGCGATATTTTGGTTCTTTCTTTTTTATTTAGATACTCCACTAATTGGCGAATGTTCACTGGACGATTCTTCAATTGAATGGTTACTTTTTTATTCCCACCAAATCCAAAATCGATGGAATAAGCGATACTTCTTTTTAACTGTTGGAGACGAACTTCAGCATTTCGTACTTCCCGCAACTGAATCACTCTAAAATCGTTATTATAGCAAACTAATTTATGATCCTTCACTAGTATTTTTAGCTTAGGATCATGAAAATCTGCATCCAGCGCTAAAGCCTTCATCTGCCCTGCGTATCGCGGAAACTCTTTATCAAACACTTCGTATTGTTCCTTCAATGAAAGTACTCGTTTATAGCTAACGTAAAAGAATACTAACGCTATTAGAAACACAAAGAGGGTCACCACCGTTTCGAACAAACGATTTGTAAAGGATGTCAAAGTTAAATAATGGAGGAAGTCCAGCGGTATAGCATCTTCTGTCGGTAAGAGAGTCCCTTTCTGATATTGTCTGATAATGGCTTCCTTCAATACTGACGATATATGGACGGTCTTACTCCCTCTACGCCCCTTTGTTACTTCCGGCGTCACTCGAACATTTAAATAAATATTCTCTTGTTTTAAAGGCTCCCAGTCATTTGGATTCGCTTTTTTCAAATCCAACAACTGTTGAATGTCTTTAGCCTTCGCTTGAAGTGGCGTAACTCCTTTTTCATGTTTTACTAAATAATAGTCGTTTCCACCATATGTGAGGACCTCTGAGTCTATATCCAATACACGAATTGCAACGGAGGTTCCCGCATCATTCAAATGATAAATATCCCCCATCTTATAGAGTGCCTCTCCCCCCATGTATCCTTTCACGGTTCCAAAGAGAAAGAAAAGCCCCCACATTGTTATGAAAAGAGCGGTTCCCACTAGAGAGAACATTCTTCTCACATACCCTTTATGCACCTTTATTTCCTACTTTCTATTGATATTTTTCCAATCGTCCCTAATCTTAACTGGGACGAAGTAATTCACTTTTCGAACGAGACGATACTTGTCTTCTAGTGTTTTTCCATACGTATTTGGAACAAAGGCACGTCTTCTTGTCTTAAACGTAAACTTGATTCCATAATACACACGGCGACCTGTACTCGTACGATATAGATGAATTTCTTTTAATTCTTTTAGTGGAATCACTGTAAAATGACTTCCGTAAAAGATGAGTACTTCTTTTACGATCATCGCTTCGAATTTTTCATCGACATAGTCTGCTTTTTCTTTAAAATCTTTTTGTTCCCATTCGTTATTCGGGAAGAGCGCATCTAATTTCTTAAATGCGAAATAATATTTCACTGATAATCCGATGACTTGCCCAAGCATAAGGAGCACAATAACAATCATTACTAGCTGAAATATAAGAATCGGATGCGTCCAAACATCCACATCTTGGTAAAAATTAAATTGTTCAAATGTTTTAAAATCAAGCATTAGAGCTATTGCCAAGAGTGCGATGCTCCCTGCAAATAACAACAAATAACCTTTCATTCGAGCAAAAATGCGTTTAATCATCTACACACCTCGTCTGTATTATGTATGTATTATACTAAGTTTTTCTTTATTTGTATAGCTTTACGGCTGAAAACACAAAAAGAGTGAGAAGAAATGGAATCACCCCTTCTCACTCTCTAAAACCTTAATGATTAAGCGTCTGCCTCTTCGCGTTTGGCTTTAATTTCATCAATTAAGCCTTGTAATTCTGCTTCGTCGAAATGATATTTCTCACCGCAGAAATGACACACCACTTCTGCGCCGTGGTCTTCGTCAATCAAGTGTTGTAAGTCATCTACCCCAATCGACATCAAACCTGCTCTGAAACGTTCACGCGTGCAGCCGCAATGGAATTTCACAGGCATTTCTTCTAACTCACGAATGTTTTCTTCGCCGAGTAATCGATTTAAAATATCGCGTGGTTGTTCTTGTTGGTCAATCAATTTTGAAACCATTGGAATCTCGCTAATACGACGTTCGATTTCTGAAATTGTCGCTTCGCTCGCCCCTGGTAATAATTGAATCATGAACCCGCCTGCTGCACGAACCGTTTCGTCTGGATTCACAAGAACCGATACCCCAACAGCCCCATTAATTTGTTCAGAGACTGCTAAGTAATACGTGAAGTCCATTCCGAGTTCTCCATCCACGATTGGTACTTGACCAGAGAATGGTTCTCTCATGTTTAAGTCTTTGATGACCGTAATCGTTCCGTTTGTTCCAACAACACCACGGACATCTAATTTTCCTTTGTCGTTTAACTCTAGGCTCACATGAGGATTCGTGATATAGCCACGCATTTCCCCACGGCCATTCGCATCGGCCATGATTTTTCCACCAGGGCCATCCCCGTTCACTTGAACCGTGATGCGTTCGTCGCCTTTTAAGCTACTTGCTAATAATTGTGTTCCGATGATTGTACGACCAAGTGCTGCTGTTGCAGAACTCCAAGTGTCGTGTCTGCGTTGCGCTTCTGCGATTGCATCTGTGGCAACCATAGCAACAGCTTTGACCTCATCATTGAACGCTAATACTTTTAATAATGAATCTGCCATTTGTCTCTCCTTTTTTAAAGGAAAAGAGCTGTGACAACAGCCTCAGCTCTCCTACCCTTTGTGTTATTCGTTTTCTGTTGGTCCTTCGAATTCACTTGGAGCCTCGGTAACATCTGCTACTTCGACTTCTTCATGTTCTTCTGGAACCTCTTTGCCTTCTGCTTGTTCCGCATCGCGTTTTGCTAAGGCTTTTTTCGTTTCTTCAAAACTTGCCGCTTCTGTTTCGCTAGGATATTCATCGTTCGCGATTGGAGCTGGCATTTCACCTGTTTCGAAAAGTGATTTAATTGTACGTTCGTCTAATGTTTCTAATTCTAGAAGTTTTTGAGCAATTAATTCTAATTGTTCTTTATGTTCTTCAAGAATTTGAAGTGCTTTTTCATGCGCTTCTTTCATAATACGACGTACTGCATTGTCGATTTCAAACGCCACTTGATCTGAGTAACCTTTTGTTTGACCATAGTCACGTCCGATAAATACTTGATGATTTCCTTCGTATTGAACAGTTCCTAATTCGTCCACCATTCCGTACTCTGTAATCATGCTACGAACAATACCTGTTGCTTGTTCAAAGTCGTTACTTGCTCCTGTTGTTTTCACGCCAAAGATAAATTCTTCAGCAGCACGACCCCCAAGAAGTCCAACTACTTGTTCGAACAATTCTTCTTTTGTCATTAAGAAACGATCTTCTTTTGGAAGCATAATCGCATATCCGCCAGCGCGTCCACGAGGGACAATCGTTACTTTATGAACCACACGCGCATCGCTTAAGACCATACCAACGATTGTATGACCTGCTTCGTGGTAAGCCACCATTTCACGTTCTTTTTTGCTGATTGCACGGTCTCTCTTAGCCGGACCAGCAATCACACGGTCATGTGCTTCATCCACGTCTAATGCGTCGATAGCTGTTTTATCACGACGAGCCGCTACTAAAGCTGCTTCATTTAATAAGTTTTCAAGTTCAGCCCCAGAGAATCCTGGAGTTTGTTGCGCAATTACTTTTAAGTCCACGTCTTTTGCAAGTTTCTTATTGCGTGCGTGTACTTTCAGAATTGCTTCACGGCCTTTCACGTCTGGACGACCTACTAAGATTTGACGGTCAAAACGTCCTGGACGAAGTAAGGCTGGGTCTAATACGTCTGAACGGTTTGTTGCGGCAATCACGATGATTCCCTCTGTTCCTTCGAACCCGTCCATTTCAACTAGTAATTGGTTTAATGTTTGTTCACGTTCGTCGTGTCCGCCACCCATTCCGGCACCACGTTGACGACCAACGGCATCGATTTCATCGATAAAGATAATTGCTGGAGCATTTTTCTTCGCGTTTTCGAATAAGTCACGAACACGGCTTGCCCCAACCCCTACGAACATTTCTACGAATTCAGAACCTGAAATCGAGAAGAATGGTACGTTTGCTTCACCGGCAACGGCTTTGGCAAGAAGGGTTTTACCAGTTCCTGGAGGGCCCTCAAGAAGTACCCCTGCAGGAATACGAGCACCAAGCGCTGTAAATTTACGTGGGTCTTTTAAGAATTCCACTACTTCTACAAGCTCTTGTTTTTCTTCTTCGGCACCTGCTACATCAGAGAAGCGCACTTTCACGTTTTGTTTCTTCTGATTTGTCGCACGGCTCTTACCGAAGTTCATTGGATTGTTACGTCCACCTTGACCACCTTGGCTCATAAACATTGTATAGAGTAAGAACCCTAATACCCCAAGTGGTAA
>CAUVJW010000052.1:0-8086 GCA_963552295.1 uncultured Streptococcus sp.
CGGATATCTTAAAAGAAAGTGAATTGAAGAATTTCTATGAAATTTATCCAGAGAAATTCAATAACAAAACAAACGGGATTACTTTCCGTCGTTGGTTAATGCATGCCAACCCAGAATTAGCTAAATTATTAGATGAAACAATCGGAACTGAGTGGAGAAAGGATGCTACTAAATTAGAAGCGTTGAAAGCTTTCCGCCATGACGCAATTGTTCGCGAAAAATTAGACAAGATTAAAATTGATAATAAAAAACGTTTAAGTGTTTATCTACAAGAAAAACAAGGAATCACAGTGAACGAAAATTCTATTTTTGATATCCAAATCAAACGTATGCACGAATATAAACGTCAACAAATGAACGCTTTATATGTGATTCATAAATATCTAGATATCAAGAGCGGAAACATTCCAGCTAGACCAATTACAATTATCTTCGGTGGGAAAGCTGCTCCTGCGTATGTCATTGCACAAGACGTGATTCATTTAATTCTTTCATTATCTGAATTAATCGCAAATGACCCAGAAGTAAGCCCACACTTACAAGTCGTAATGGTTGAAAACTACAACGTAACAGCTGCAACACACTTAATTCCAGCATGTAATATTTCTGAACAAATTTCTCTTGCTTCAAAAGAAGCCAGCGGAACAGGAAATATGAAATTCATGCTAAACGGGGCATTAACTCTTGGTACTGAAGATGGTGCGAACGTGGAAATCCACGAACTTGTGGGTGACGACAACATCTATATCTTCGGTGAAAAGAGTGATGAAGTTATTGCGCACTATGAAAAAGGCGATTACAACGCTAGTGAATTTGCGAAGAGAGACGCAATCCGTCCATTAGTAGAATTCGTGAAGAGTGACGCTTTACTAGAAGTTGGAAACAAAGAACGTCTAGAACGTCTATACCAAGAATTAACAACAAAAGACTGGTTCATGACATTATTAGACTTAGAAGATTACATTGAAACAAAAGAACGTATGTATCGCGATTTCGAAAACAGAGACGAATGGAATGCTAAAGTGGTGACAAACATCGCAATGGCTGGCTTCTTCTCAAGTGACCGTACAATCGAAGACTACAACCGTGACATTTGGAAATTAAAATAAATCGATTGAATGAAGGGACACGGTGAATTCCATGCAAATTAAAAACGAAGCAATGCTGATCACTTACTCAGACAGCATGGGAAGCAATATGAAGGACTTAAAAGGCGTTTTGGATAAATATTTCCAGGGTGCCATTGGTGGGGTCCATTTATTACCATTTTTCCCATCAACAGGGGATAGAGGATTTGCTCCAAGTGACTACACACGAGTAGACCCATCACTTGGAACTTGGGAAGATGTGGATGCTCTAGGGGAACAATATTATTTAATGTTTGACTTCATGATTAACCATATTTCTCGTGAGTCTAAGTTCTTCCAAGATTTTAAAGAAAATCACGAGAACTCACCTTACAAAGATATGTTTATTCGTATTCATGAGTTTTTCCCAGAAGGACGTCCAAACCAAGCGGATATTGACTTAATTTATAAACGTAAAGATAAAGCACCATTCCAAACGGTTCACTTTGCCGATGGAACAACAGAAGAAGTATGGAACACATTCGGGGAAGAGCAAATCGACCTTGATGTTCGTAAAGAAATCGTGAAAGAGTTTATTCGTGAAACGATTAAAGACATGGCAAGCCATGGTTGCTCATTAATTCGTTTAGACGCATTTGCTTATGCGATTAAAAAACTCGATACAAACGACTTCTTCGTAGAACCAGATATTTGGGATTTATTAAATGAAGTACGTGATGAAGCAGCGAAATACCAAGTAGAATTGCTTCCTGAAATTCATGAGCATTATTCAATTCAAATGAAGATTGCTGATCATGATTACTTCGTTTATGACTTTGCATTACCAATGGTAGTCTTATATTCACTATACTCAGGTAAATCAAATCGTTTAGCAAACTGGTTACAAATGAGTCCAATGAAGCAATTTACAACACTTGATACGCATGACGGAATCGGTGTCGTGGATGCTAGAGACTTATTAACTGATGAAGAGTTAGATTACACTTCAAACAAATTATATGAAGTAGGTGCCAACGTAAAACGTATCTACTCAAGTGAAAAATACAATAACTTAGATATCTATCAAATCAACAGTACTTACTACAGTGCCTTAGGAAATGATGATGCAAGTTACTTATTATCACGTGTATTACAATGCTTTGCACCTGGTATTCCGCAAGTGTATTATGTTGGATTACTTGCTGGGGAAAATGACATCGAGTTATTAGAATCTTCAAAAGAAGGTCGTAACATCAACCGTCACTACTACACATTAGAAGAAATCGACCGTGAAGTAGAGCGTCCAGTCGTGAAAAAACTAATCAACTTATTACGCTTCAGAAACACATCCAAAGCGTTTGATTTAGAAGGTTCTTTTGAAGTAGAAACGCCAACTGAGAACACAATCGTAATTACACGTAAGGACGCTTCAGGTACTACAGAAGCACGGTTAGAAGCAAACCTTGAAACAAAAGAGTTCACTATTTTCGAACAAGGAAATGTTGTGACTTTATAAAATGAAACATAGATTGACGTGTGGAGTTCTTCCACACGTCTTATTTTTTCGCAAAAGAATAGTACTTAATGGGCAGATATGATAAAATGACTCTGTATGACAAACTTTGTATCTTCTAGAGTCATCTTACTTTAGAAATAAAAGCGGTTGAACCCGTCGAACGTTTTTATTTCTAAAAGTAGGTCTGGAAGATACGCAAATAAGAGAAAAGGAGATTAGTTATGTCAGAAAAGAAAGTTTTTAGCTACAACTGGGGCGGACGTCAATTAACAGTTGAAATCGGCCAATTAGCAAAACAAGCCAATGGTGCTGTATTAGTACGTTACGGTGATACTGTTGTGTTAACAGCGGCTGTTGGTACAAAACAAGCAAAAGATACAGATTTCTTCCCGTTAACAGTGAACTACGAAGAAAAAATGTATGCAGCAGGTAAAATCCCTGGAGGCTTCATCAAACGTGAAGGCCGTCCAAGTGAACATGCTACTCTTACAGCGCGTTTAATCGACCGTCCAATCCGTCCAATGTTTGCGGAAGGGTTCCGTAACGAAGTACAAATCACAAATACTGTAATGTCAGTAGATCCTAACTGCCCACCAGAAATGGCAGCAATGTTTGGTTCTTCATTAGCATTATGTATTTCAGATATTCCATTTGATGGACCAATCGCTGGGGTAGACGTAGGTCGTGTAAACGGTGAATACGTAATTAACCCAACTACAGAACAAAAAGAAAACTCAGATATCGAATTATCTGTAGCTGGTACTGCAACTGCCATCAACATGGTAGAAAGTTCAGCTAAAGAAGTGAACGAAGAAGATATGCTTGGTGCATTATTATTCGGTCACGAAGAAATTAAAAAATTAGTGGCTTTCCAAGAAGAAATCGTTCGCGAAGTTGGTAAAGAAAAAATGGAAGTAACTTTACTTTCATTCGACCCAGCTATCGAAGCACAAGTAAAAGATTTATTCAGCGAAGCAATGGTTCACGCTATTCAAACAGAAGAAAAATTAGCGCGTGAAGCAAACATCGAAAAAGTAAAAGAAACAGCTATCGAGCACTTCGAAGCGGTATTAGAAGAAAATGACGAAAAAGCAGGACTTCTAAAACAAGTTTCTCAATTAGTTGATAACTTAGAAAAAGACGAAGTACGTCGTTTAATTACTGAAGAAAAAGTACGTCCTGATGGTCGTAAGATTGACGAAATCCGTCCATTATCTTCAGAAATCGACTTATTACCTCGTGTTCATGGTTCAGGTTTATTCACTCGTGGACAAACTCAAGCATTAACTTCAGCAACACTTGCACCTCTTGGAGAATACCAAGTGATTGATGGTTTAGGAATCGAAGAAGGGAAACGATTCATTCACCACTACAACTTCCCACAATTCTCTGTAGGTTCAGTTGGTCGTGCTGGTAGCCCAGGTCGTCGTGAAATTGGTCACGGTGCGCTAGGGGAACGTGCATTGAAACAAGTGATTCCAAGTCCAGAAGAATTCCCTTACACAATCCGTCTTGTATCAGAAGTATTAGAATCAAACGGTTCTTCTTCTCAAGCAAGTATTTGTGCGGGAACATTAGCATTGATGGCTGCCGGTGTGCCAATTAAAGCGCCAGTAGCAGGTATCGCAATGGGTCTTATTTCAGATGGTACAAACTACACAGTCTTAACAGATATCCAAGGGTTAGAAGACCACTTAGGAGACATGGACTTTAAAGTAGCCGGAACGAAAGACGGAATTACAGCTCTTCAAATGGATATTAAGATTCAAGGAATTACAGAACAAATCTTACGTGAAGCTCTAACACAAGCGAAGAAAGCACGTTTTGAAATTCTTGAAGAATTAACATCAACAATTGCTGAACCTCGTAAAGAGTTAAGCCCATATGCACCTAAGATTGAAATGATTTCTATCCCCCCTGATAAGATTAAAGTGGTTATCGGACGTGGTGGGGAAACAATCAACTCTATCATTGACGAAACAGGCGTTAAAATTGATATCGACCAAGAAGGTCACGTATCTATCGCTTCTACAGATGCTGCTATGATTCAACGTGCGAAAGAAATCATCGAAGATTTAACACGTGAAATCGAAGTAGGTCAAGTGTACGAAGGAACTGTACGCCGTATCGAAAAATTCGGTGCATTCGTAGAAATCGCTAAAGGAAAAGATGGATTAGTTCACATTTCTGAATTAGCACATGAACGCGTTGGTAAAGTAGAAGATGTACTTGCTTTAGGCGATAAAGTAACTGTGAAAGTTATCGAAATCGACGGACAAGGACGTATCAACTTATCACGTAAAGCATTATTACCAAAAGAAGATAAAGAATAATCTTTCAATTCTAGCCTCTGCATTTTGCAGGGGCTTTTTTGTTTCTTCAAAAATACAACAATAGAGCACTTCCTAGATTCTTTGATATTCGCAAAAAAACGACAAATATGATATTCTTATAGAGTATATAGGGTGGAAAATTCTGCCCAGAGGAATCAATTTAAATAATAGAAAATGAGAGGTAAACCATGAGTTCAATTAAAATCATCGCACTTGGTGGTGTGAGAGAAAACGGTAAGAGCTTATATGCCGTTGAAGTGGAAGAAGAGATCTTCGTCTTAGATTGCGGTCTTGTCTATCCAGAAGATGAACTATTAGGGATTGATGTTGTCATTCCTGATTTCACATACTTAGAAGAAAATAGAGACCGTATTGCAGGGGTCTTCTTAACGCACGGACATGCCGATGCTGTTGGAGCCTTGCCTTATTTCTTACAAAATATCGATGCGCCGGTATTCGGTTCAAAATTAACGATTGCTCTTGCAAAATACTATGTAGAGTCTTCAAACGTTGTTAAAGGATTTAACGACTATCATGAAGTAACAGAAAATACAGAGATTGATTTTCCAACAGCAACCGTGAAGTTCTTTAAAACAACGCACACAATTCCAGATTCATTAGCGATTGTCATCAAGACAAGCGAAGGAAATATTGTGTATACTGGGGACTTTAAATTTGACCAAAGTGCCGCAGTGGAATATCAAACAAACTTTGGACGTATCGCAGACGTCGGTGAAGATTATGTCTTAGCGCTTCTTAGCGATTCAAGTGATGCAGAAAGCACAGTCGAAAACGTCAGCGACCGTAAAGTAGCTGAAACGATGTTAGAGACATTCATGAATGCAGAAGGCCGTATTATCGTTGCCTGCGTTGCAAGTAATATTTTACGTATTCAACAAGTCATTAATGCTGCTTACGAGTCAGGCCGCAAGATTTTCCTAACAGGATCTGAGCTTGAAGAAATCGTCAATATCGCATTAAGCTTGAATAAATTAACAGTTCCAGATAAAGAGCTAATCGTAAACTTCAATCAAATGAAGAAATTAGCCGATGATGAATTAGTCATCCTGGAAACTGGAAATGCTGGAGAGCCAATTAAAGCCTTGCAAAAGATGGCGCTTGGACGTCACCGTCAAGTGAACTTACACGAAGGCGACTTAGTGTATATCGCAACGACTCCATCTGTAGCAATGGAAACACAAATCGCTCGCACGAAAGACTTAATCTACCGTGCGGATGCGGAAGTGTTCGAAATGGCTAACAGCAAGAAATCAAGTGGTCACGCAACTCCAAACGACTTGAAGTTGATGATGAACTTACTTCAACCAACATTCTTCATCCCAGTTCAAGGGGAGTATCGCAGCCTTTTAGCGCATGCGGAACTCGCCAATGAATTAGGCATTCCATATAAAAACATCTTCATTCCTGGTAAAGGGGATGTCGTGGAAATCGAAAACGGCCGCATGAGCGTTACAGGACAAGTTCCAGCAGGAAATGTCTTAGTAGACGGAATCGGTGTTGGAGATATCGGAAATATCGTTCTAAAAGACCGTAAGATTCTTTCTGAAGACGGGGTGTTCGTTGCCGTTGTGACAATTTCAAGACGTCTAGGAAAAATCCTTAGCGGACCACAAATTATTTCACGCGGATTCGTGTATATGAAGACGAGTGAAGAACTCTTAACAGAAGCGCAAAAGATTGTGACAGAAGTTGTCGAAGAAAACTTAGCGAGTGATGATTTCGAATGGCCACGCCTAAAACAAGAAGTCAGAGACGCGTTAAGTCGTTACTTATTCGATAAAACAAAACGTCGCCCAGTCATCCTTCCGATGATTATGGAAGCTTCTAACTATAAGAAATAATTGGATTTAAGGAGATTAGAATGAATTCAAAAGCAGTTAAAATCTTACTTGAAGTACTTGGAGCCGTTGTGGTTTCAGTAGTCTTATCTTTCATTCCGAAAGAATCATTACCATTTGTTGTAGACTTAGCGATTATCCCATTAATCTTTGTGGCATTGCGTCGCGGTTTAGTATGGGGATGTATTGCAAGCACCTTGTTTGGTGTCATCCACATGTTCATTCATCCAAGTGGAGCAGGATACTTTATGGTTCCGTTCCACGATTCTGTAATGGCATACGGATTCGTAGGTGTTGCAGGATTCTTTGCACGTAACACGGTTCGTACAGCCTTCAACGCTCGTACGTCTTCAACAACATTAAACGTTGTGACAGCAAGCTTGATTGCAACATTTGTGAGCTATGGTTTCCATGCGATTGGTACAGCCATCGGTGCACCGTCTCTATTCTCAGCTGAGAAAGTTGCCCTAGCACAAGGGTTCTTCGGCTTTGGCATGAGCTTTGTGGTGACATTAGTAGTGACACTTGTCCTTTTAGTAACACCAATTTACGTGAAACGTTCGCTATATATTCCAAAAGGAACACGTTTCTTATCACGTCGCGAACAATCACATTTATTAAACGATTAATAGTAAAAAAGAGAAAGACCCTGATTCGTCGTGGTCTTTTTTCTTTCAATTTTGAGAGGAGAGCCAATGGCATTTATTAGTTCGATTCTTTATATCATCATTTTACTCAATACCATTGCCGCAATAATCACGGTGTTTCGTGAGCCACGTGAAATTGCTGCCACATGGGGTTGGCTGATTGTCCTTGTGATGCTACCGGTCATCGGATTTATCATCTACTTCTTCTTTGGTAGACGTATTCGTAAAAAACGCATCTTTAATTTGCGCGCTCAAGAAACGGTCGGTCTGCAAGAATTAGTCGAGCAGCAACAGCGTGATTTGGCCTATACGAAGGAGAAAATCGGTCCTGCGAGATTTCGCTTTAAGAACCCGTACCAAGAAGAATTAGCATCCTTCTTCCTGGAAGCCGATGATGCGATTATTACCGAAAACAATGATGTAGAGATTTTTGTGGACGGACAAGAGAAGTTTGACCGTCTAAAAGAAGATATTAAAAACGCCAAACATCATATTCACTTGCTTTATTACATCTTCAACCAAGATGAAATTGGCGAAGAAATCATGCAACTTTTGATCGATAAAGCCCAACAAGGGGTCGAAGTGCTTGTCATTTATGATGCCCTTGGATCACGGAAGACGCGCAATGTTTTTTGGAATAAGCTGCATGAAGCAGGCGGTCAGT
>CAUVJW010000053.1:0-8056 GCA_963552295.1 uncultured Streptococcus sp.
CCATGACTTTGCGGTTGAAATCATTCAAATACAAGACACCAATCTCACTCTTATAATTCGTTAAGTCTTCTAGAATGTTCTGTGTTTCTGTTTCACGAAGTGTGAATTGATATTCATCTCCTGCTTCCTTTTGAATAAAATCAACGAAGGCATGCACCACAAACGCATAGTGTTGCGCAGATACGGAGAATGTCCGTTTCCGTTTTGTTTGTCGTTTATATTTTTCTTCCATCAAATTGACTTGGTCTAACACTTGGCGAGCATAAACTAAAAACTCACGCCCTTCTCCCGTCAATGTAATTCCGGTATTCCCCCGTTGAAACAGGGTGATATCCATTTCTAATTCCAACTCACGAATGGCCTTTGATAAACTTGGTTGGCTGACATATAAGTCTTTTGCGGCTTCATTCATAGAGCCTTTTTCAACGATTTTCTCGAAATATATTAATTGTTGAATTCTCATCCGACCACTCCCTTCTATTACGTTTATTGTACCATCTTCCTGCAAAAATAAAAATAAACTCCTCCATGCAATTTGCATGAAGGAGTCGATAGGAATTTGTGCTTATTCTTGGAATTTGAATACGACTGAAGAATCGTATAATTTAAGAACTTTTTCAAATAAAATTTTGCTTGCAATCGCTGCTGCAATTGGAACAACAAACCAAACGATACCCGCTAAGGCAACATTCAATCCAGCATCGATAGAAGCTAACGGTCCTACCAATCCTACGATACCGAACCCTGCAGATTGTGGAGTACCGCTTACTGAGAATAGCGCTACTGGAATCGCTGAAAGAATCGCTGTTGATAAACATGGAATCAAGATTACTGGATATTTGAATAAGTTAGGCATCATTAATTTCATTGCCCCTAGAGCGATGGCTAATGTTACCCCTGATTTATTGACTTTCCATGAGTGAACCACTAATGCTACGGCTGTTGCAGCAACCCCCATAGCAGCGGCCCCGGCAGATACACCGTTTAATTGAATTGCTAAACCAATCGCTACAGTTGAGATTGGCGAAATAATTAATGTTGCGAATGAGCAGCAGATTAAGATTGACATCAAGATTGGTTGTAAGGTTGTGAACTCGTTGATGACTTGACCAATGGCTGCTGTAATCATTTTAACGTATGGTAATAGTAATAATCCGATAAATGCAGATCCCACCCCAACGACGATTGGCATTGCAACAACGGCAGTTGAACCAAATTTATCTTTGATCAGCATTAACATTCCCACAGCGATACCAGCAGTGACCATTGTATTAATCAAGTCCCCTGTTCCAGCACCGACATATTTTTGAAGTTCTGCATTATACGTCACTACCCCACTGGCTACGAAGCAGGCCCCTGCAACAACCATCATCGGCATTGGTTTGAAGCCGAATTGTAATGCTATTAAGCCCCCGATAATGAGTGGTGTTGCTAATTGGAAAATAACCGCAATTTGCGTAATGGTTACTGCAATTGGATATTGACTAAAATGTTTTAAAATTGCTGAAAGAACGGCATTTGGAATCAGTCCGACGATAACCCCAAGGGCTGTCCCTGCTAAGATTTTATTGATAAAAACTGAAGCCGTCATTTTTTGTTTTGCTTGTGCTTCCATAGTTTTGTCCCCCTCTAATCTGAGCTATTTAGCTCCAAGAATTTGTTCTTTACAATGAACCAATGCTGTTAAAAACTCACAATATGGTGTTGGAACGCCATATTTTTGTCCTTTACGCACCACCGCTCCGTTGATGTAGTCGATTTCTGTTAAACGATTATTTTCATTTAAGTCTTGATACATCGATGGGTGATGAAGCCCGATTGTTTCACGATTATAACAATTAGTTTCGATGAAATCTACAATTTCTGAAACATTTAACAGAATATTTTCATTTTTTGCAACTTCTGAAAATTCTTTCACAATATTTTCAACTATCATATGAGCTGGCGTCGTAGAGCCGAATTCATACATGTTACTCATCAAGATGGTGCAAAGTCCATTCATCGTTCCATTTACACATGCTTTCTTATAAATGGCGAATAGAATATTCTCAGAGTAAGATGCATTTAACCCACCGCTATTCAACACCTCAACGATTTCTTCAGCATTCGCTTTTGCCTCTGGTGTATCTACCAAGTTCTTCAAGGCTACCGTTCCGCTACCGAAGAGTTTCACGCGACCAGGGCCTTCCATTCCAGCCGTCCACATCGTGTTTCCAATAAAGATATCTTCTTTTGGAACAAACTGTTCAATCACTTCTTCATGCCCGATTCCATTGAGCAAGCACAGCACTCTTGTTTCATCATGAATGACTGGTTTCAAGTCAGTTAGCATACTTTCTAGTTGCATCGCTTTTGTAAATAAGATAATGAGGTCACTCGTCATCTCTTCTGTGACTTCACTTTGAAGCACCGCTGGTAATTTTACAACGATTTCTTCTCCATTATAGTTTGCCTTTAATCCTTCTTTTTGAATGGCATCCACATGATCTTTCCACCCATCGACTAGGAGCACTTCATGCCCTGCTTGATGGAGCATTAATCCAAAGCGACTTCCCATGGCGCCAGCACCTGCGATTGTAATTTTCATTGTAATTCCTCCTTTATAATTAAAAAAACTTATTGTTTCCGTCTTTATTCTTTGTTACAATTATTGCGTAGTATTTCACTTAAGAAAACAGGAGATGTCAAATGGATATTAAACACCTTCACTACTTCATTAGTATCGTTGACCATGGCGGATATTCCAATGCCGCTCGTAGTTTATTCATTACGCAACCGACCCTTTCTCAAACCATTAAAAAATTAGAATCCGAATTACATACTCCGCTTTTTATTCAGCAAACTAACAATAGTATTCGACTGACTGAAGCTGGACAGCTCTTATACGATAATGGTAAGAAAATCATTTCTTTGATGGAAGGAACTGTGGCTCAAATTCATGAGCTTAATCAGCCTCAAAAAGAAACAATTCGAATTGGGCTACCAACACTTTTTGCGATCAAATTAATGCCTGAGTTCTCGCGTTTTATGATGTCTCATCCTTCGATTCACTTAACGATGGTACAAGGCGGTTCGCGTGAGCTTCAAAACGCTCTTGTAAACGAAGAAATCGACCTCGGTGTTCTCTCTTTTCCAAAGATTGAGTCCGACATTGTGATTGAACCATTCCAGCAAAACTTCGTAGGTTATCACGCAAGCCTTGTCGTTCCTAAAGGGCATCCCCTAGCTTCGAGAGACGCTGTCACCTTTGAAGATTTGAAGGAGGAACGTTTTAGCACCTTATCCGAACACTTTATGCTTGGGAAATTATTACACCAACGCTCTAGACATTTTGGCTTTGAACCGAATATCGTTTACGTAGATGACAACTGGGAAGTACTCCTTGCTAGTCTTGCAACCTTTAACTCCGTTTGCATCATGGCGCTGGAATATAAAGAATTTTATTCAGATGACGAACTCGTATGGATTCCTCTCATCGATAAAAATGGATTCTTCCCTATCGGAGTTGCTTATCGTCCAAACGAAAAATATTCGCAAAACATCTTAGAACTCATTGAATTATTACGAACTTTATAAGGATTCCTCTGTTTTCATTGTACCCTCCTTGTGAAGTTTTTACCAATTGAATTTTCTTATAGATGTATTAATTTTTCTTATAACAACAAAAAAAGGAACGAACTTCTCTCAAAGTTCGTTCCTTTTACTATTTCAATTGATCCGACTAAATAGCCCAGTCTCCGTTACGGAAGATTGGAACAACAGTACCGTCTTCACGGATACCGTCAACGTTCATTTCTGGTCCACCAATCATGAAGTCCACGTGAACATCAGCACGGTTTAATCCAGCTTCTCTTAATTCTTCTTCAGTTTCGAAGTTTTCTCCACCTTTAACGCTTGTTGCATAAGCTGAACCGATTGCTAAGTGGTTTGATGCATTTTCATCGAATAATGTGTTGAAGAATGTAATGCCTGATTGTGAGATTGGTGATGGGTCGCTTACTAATGCTACTTCACCTAATCCACGAGCACCATTGTTTTCAAATACTAAGTCTTTCATTACTTGGTCGCCTTTTTCAGCAGAAACTTCTGTGATTTGACCATCTTTGAAAGTCACTTTGATACCTTCGATAATGTTTCCGTTGTAGCTTAATGGTTTTGTACTTGATACATATCCGTCAGCGACACGGAAATCAGGAGCTGAGAAGACTTCTTCTGTTGGCATGTTTGCGATGAAGTGTTCTCCTTGAGCGTTCAAGCTTCCAGCACTTTCCCAAACATGGTTTTTAGGCATTCCAAGAGTTAAGTCTGTTCCTGGTGCAGTGTAATGTAATTTCACGAATTGTTCTTTGTTTAAGATAGAAGCTTTAGCATCTAATTTTTCTTCATGTTCTTTCCAAGCTGCCACTGGATCATCAGCGTATACACGGCAAGTTTTGAAGATTTGGTCCCATAATAAATCTACTGCTTCTTCTTCAGTTGCAGCGTTAGGGAAAACTTTCTTCGCCCATTCTTTACCAGCTGCTGCCGCTACAGTCCAGCTCACTTTGTTGGCTTGTGTCGCTGTACGTAATGGTTTTAATGCAAGGCTTAATGCTTTTGTTGATTTTTGTAGACGTTCTGCTGACACACCAGCGAATGCATCTGGATCTGCTGAGCGAACGTTTAAGCGGCTTGCTTTCTTCTCTAATAAGTAGTTCATTTCTGCTACACGGTATTCTGGAACGTTTGTGATACGGTCTTCAGCAGCGTGTAATAAGCGTTCACGGCCTACAAAATCGTCAGCCCAGGATACGATTACTTCGCTTGCTCCGTGTGCATAAGCTTCTTTTACTAATAAACGAGCTAAAGGTGCTTGGTCTACGTCAATCACAATATTCACTGTGTGACCTGGTTGCACGTTAATCCCTGTAGAGATTAATAATTTAGCATATTTTTCTAAGTTTTTGTCGAAATCTTTTAATACCATATTGACACTCCTTTTAAAATAACTATCTTCATCCTATCATATTTCTAGTCGAAATTCTTATAAAACACTTCATCTAAGTACAGTCCATGAGCAGGTGCTGTTGGTCCTGCCGCATTTCGATCCATGGCTTCTAGAATTTGCTTCATCTCTTCCACTTCACGTAATCCGTCTCCAATTTGAAGCGCCGTTCCAACTAAAATGCGAACCATATTGTAAAGGAAACCTTTACCCTCAAAAGTGAAAATTAATTCATCACCGTTTCTCTTCACTTCTGCTTTCGTCACAACGCGAACTTTGGAGTCTTTATCGCTTTTTGTCGAACAAAAACTTGTAAAATCATGTTCTCCAATCACTGCTTCAAAAGCCTTGTTGATGCGGTCTACATCCGTTTTGAATGGGTGATGCAGCTCATACTGACGACGAAACGGGCTCTGTATAGCAGCAGTCGTTACTTTATAGATGTATCGTTTCCCTGTCACACTATAGCGCGCGTGGAAGTCTTCTGACACTGCCTCGGCCGAGACAATCCGAATTGACGTCGGTAATAAACTATTCATCGCACGAACAAGAGATACTGCTTCGATAGCTTTGGGATAGTCGATATGAACGACTTGTCCGTTGGCATGCACCCCAGAGTCTGTACGACCAGAGCCACTAACAGGAATATATTGGCCCTTTGTCATCTTCTTCAGCGCTTTATTCAGTTCTGCTTGAATGCTATTCCCATTCTCTTGCACTTGAAATCCAACGTACGGCGTACCGTCATATTGAATTACGAGTTTATATCGCTGCATCCTTTTCCCTTCTTTCAAAAAAGAGCTTGACAAGTCAAGCTCCTTATTTTTTATGCTTTTAATACAAATAATAAAATGGTTACAATCACTAGGGATAATCCCGCAATGGCATCACGCATTTCATAGTTCAGAACACGGTACTTACTACGTCCGTCTCCTCCTTGATATCCACGTGCTTCCATGGCTGTTGCCAAGTCTTCCGCACGGTTTAATGAGCTGACAAACAGCGGAATTAAGATTGGAATAATCGCCTTCATTTGTTCGAAGAGATTTCCTTCTCCAAAATCAACCCCACGAGCTCGTTGCGCGTTCATAATTTTTTGTGCTTCGTCCATTAATGTTGGTACAAAACGTAGTGCAATAGATAACATTAATGCCACTTCATGCACTGGGAATTTCACAACGGCTAATGGCTTCATCACTGCTTCAATCGCATCCGTTAATTGCAATGGTGCGGTTGTTAATGTTAATAGCGTTGAGAACGAGATAATTAATACGAAACGTAAGAAGATGAATACCGCATTAATAATCCCTTCAGATGTTACTTGAATGAATCCCCATTGGAAGTAGACGTCTCCACCACTTGTAAATAAGATTTGGAGTGCTACCGTAAAGAGAATCACCCAAATTAACGGTTTAATCCCTTTCCAGAAGAAACCTAATGGAATCTTGGATAAGAGTAATGCAATCAGTGTATAAGCAATTAATAAGCCATATGTCACCCAGTTATTCGCTAAGAAGATGACTAACACGAATGCAAAAGTTCCAATTAATTTAGTTCTTGGATCGAGTTTATGAATCCATGAATCGCCTTGTAAGTAGCGACCTAAAATAAGTTTATCGAGCACTTGTGTCACCTCCGTTTTTCGAATGTGAAACAAGTAAGTCTGCTAAAGCTTCCAAGTTCATTGGACGAGCGTCTGTTTGGAATCCTTTTGCTTTTAGCTTTTCGACAAATTGAACAGTCGAAGGCAAGCCTAGTTGTTTTTCTTGTAACCAAGCAGCATCTGCAAATACTTCTTCAGGTGTTCCTGTTTTTACCACCGTTCCCTTTTCACACACAATCACGTAATCCGCATAATCGCTAACATCATTCATTTGGTGTGTTACAAGGACGATTGTAATGCCTTTTTCGCGTTGGAGTTGCGCAAACATCTCCATCATCTCAAAGCGACCTTTAGGATCTAATCCTGCTGTCGGTTCGTCTAAGACTAAGACTTCTGGTTGCATCGCTAACACGCCAGCAATCGCTACACGTCGCATTTGTCCTCCAGATAAATCGAATGGGGACTTATGTAAGACCTCTTCAGGAAGTCCTACAGTCTTTAGAGTTTCTTTCGCTAGCTGATTGGCTTCTTCCTCACTTACTCCGAAGTTTTTTGGTCCAAAAGCAATATCCTTCTCAACCGTTTCTTCGAAGAGTTGTGATTCTGGAAACTGGAATACGATTCCGACTTTTTGGCGTAGTGGCTTCAAGTCTTTATTGCTCGTTTCAGAGTCAACTACACGCTCTCCTAGTGTTACCGTACCCGATGTTGGTTTTAGTAACGCATTTAAGTGTTGTAAGATTGTTGATTTCCCAGAGCCTGTATGTCCGATGATAGCCGTGTACTTTCCTGATGGAATATTGAAGTTTACATCGAAAAGCGCACGCGTCTCAAAAGGTGTGTTTGCTTGGTATGCGAAATTTACTTCGTTAAAACGGATGTCCATAACCATTCCACCAACCCTTCTTCATCAAGATACGCTTCAGGAACTTCCATCCCTTTTTCGCGAAGTACTTCGATTAATTTCTCTGCAAACGGCACATCGAGTCCCTTTTCAACAAGCTTCGTACCTAATTTGAAGATTTCTTCAGGAGTTCCGATTTGTTGAATTTGACCTTGTTCCATTAACACAATACGGTCTGCTTGTGCTGCTTCATCTAAATCATGTGTAATCGAAATGACCGTAATATTTTTTTCTTTGTGTAATTTTTGAATCGTGCCGATAACTTCCATGCGTCCCTTAGGATCTAGCATCGAAGTGGCTTCGTCAAGAATAATGACAGAAGGTTCTAGGGCGGTTACACCAGCAATCGCCACACGTTGCTTTTGACCTCCTGATAGTCGTGCAGGTTCCTTCGTTCTGAAGTCACTCATTTTCACCATTTCAAGAACGCGTGTCACACGCTCTAACATTTCTTCTCGAGGCAATCCAATATTTTCTAATCCGAAAGCGATGTCGTCTTCCACCGTTGTCCCAACAAATTGATTATCAGGATTTTGGAATACCATTCCAACTGCGCGTCTAGCGT
>CAUVJW010000054.1:0-7784 GCA_963552295.1 uncultured Streptococcus sp.
TCTGGAGTTGGCTCTGGATTTGGAGTTGGCTCTGGATTTGGAGTTGGCTCTGGATTTGGAGTTGGCTCTGGATTTGGAGTTGGTTTCGGATCTGGAGTTGGCTCTGGATTTGGAGTTGGAGTTGGTTCTTCAGTTTCTTTAATTTCTTTCAAGCCTTCTACCAATTTATTAAGTCCGTTTGGAGTTAATAAGTTATGTTCTGCAAGACCATTCTTGTACGCTTCAACAGCTGCCAAGTATTCTTTCGCATCTTGACGATCAATCTTACGAACACGTTCTACTTCAGCATTGTATGCAGCTTCATCTAATGGTTTATCATTTTCAATTGGAAGGACGAAGCGTAATTCCGCTGCTGAAATATGTCCAGGGTCACCGTATGTTTCGTTACCAGTAAAGATAGCTTTCTTCACCTTGATTGGAGCATCAAAGTTAATCACTTTTGTCTTCGCATCATTTGCCCATCCAGTAAAGTTAAAGTTATGTTCTTGTCCTTTTTCATCAATCACTGTAAGGCTACCGCTCATCACACGTCCGTTTGGACCTGAAGGACGAGGAACATATTCAAAGCGAGTTGATTCCATCGGATTATTGAACTCTACTGTTAATGGTTTTCCTAAGCTATTCACTCCATAAGGTGTATGCCATAAAGTATTTGTATTTCCATCAAATGCATACCATACATTATCTGCTTCTTCATAAGGAGCATCAAGATCATGAATATCGTCCCAATCTGGAGCGCTACGTTTCACCGCAAGTTTTTCTTTAGCCTCGTTAACGCGTTCTACAAGAGCTTTAGCATCATCCACACTAATATCATCGTCTGCTTCTAATAAAGCTGCTACAGCGTCTTTATATGCATTTAATGAATCTTGTTTGTAGTTGCCATTTACGATTGGAGTATTCTTTTCGTATGCCTCATCGATGATCATCTTACCAGTTAACTTAATTTCTTCAATTTCAAGGTTATCTAACATAAAGTCTTTATAACCTTTGAAGTTGATTTCGTTGTTATCTGTATCTCCTTTAGTATCGGCACCACGCGCATTTGAGTAAATACCAATCCAAGTGTTTCCACCTTTTTCACCAGTAACATAGAAGCTTACTTTCTTAGGAGTTGATGAATTTTCCCAAGTGTTTTCTAAGTCGTATTTCGTTAATTTACTACGACGAGAATTTTCGCCATTACCGATAACGAATGAGTATGCTCCATTTGAACCTGCTTCATAATCGAAGGTTACTTTATAAGTCTTACCTTCTTCGAAGCGGAAGTTTTGTGGAATTGTTTGGTAAACGAGTTTGTCATAACCTGTTAAACCGTTCGTCTTCAATGACCAATTGCCTTCGATAACATCGTTGACTTTCTTACCATTCCATCCACGTTGAGTATATGGTTCGTGTTTCTCAGATAAGTGAGTACGGTTATCTTGTACGCCTTCAACATCGCCAACTACGAATGGGAAGATACCTTGAGGCACTTCTTCAAAGTCTTGTTTGAATTTACCATTTTCTGTGTCGTGTTTTTTGTTGTACATTACAGATTGGTTTTCAAATACACGAATTTCATCGAAGTAAGTTGCTGCTGTATCTGCATCACGTCCAAGTTCTAATGTCACGTTAGAAACATCTTCGCCTGTTGTGAAGTATACATACATGTTTTGGAAGTAACTTGTATTATCCACTGTCGCATTCTTCTTAAGTGTGTTATGCGCATGTGCTTGTACATAGTTCTTCGCGATTGATTTATTTGTGTAGTTAGAAATCACTTTATCTCCGACACGGACTGTGATATCTGCACGTGCATCGCTTCGGTTATCCACGCCTACATAAACGGCATATCTTGTATTAGGTTTCAAGTCTGTTAAGCGTTGTTTCAATGTCACACGTTCAGTGTTACCTTGAATACGTAACATTTCGTTTGCCCCTTGAGATTTCACGATTTCAGCATGTTCGCTGTCACCAGTTTTTTCCCAATGATCTAATGTTCCGCTGTTGAAACCTTGGTCATAGATGTGTAGTCCTTCACTCCATACCATTGTCTTCTTGCCTTGAGGAGCTTTGTAAAGTACATATGGTTGGTACGCATCTCCCGTAATTTGAATCTTACGGTCTGCGCCGACTGTTAATTCTACAACATCTTTCTTACCTTGGTCTGTTAGACGGTAAAGGTATACTTTATCTCCAGTCCAATCTTCTGGAAGTGTCCATTCAGTTGTTCCAGCAGTATTTGTGAAGAAGTACATCTTTTCTTTGTCGCCTGTTAAAGCTTTACCATTTTCATCCCAGTTCCATGGTACTAAGTAGCTTCCGCCATTTTCGATAACACGGCCGTTTAATGTTGTGACACGTTTGCGGTAGTCTGGGCTGTTAGGGTCGTTTGATTGACGAACAATTTTCACTTCGTCCCCATTGTCATTTGTTAAATCAACTTCCATTTCTGGAGTCCACTTGTAGTTTTGACCATTGTCGCTCATCGCAACTGGGTCACCGTTCACCCATTTAGAAACTTTGTAGTGTTGGAAGAACTTCGTCATGATGTTGTTTTCGAAGAGGTTACGAATATATCCTTCGTAGTCGCTTCGACCTTGCCATCCTTCGAAGTCTTTCATGTTATATCCACCAAGTAATGGATAGTTCGCTGCACCACCGTAACTTGGATAGTCACCCACCCATGAGTCTTTTTGGTGGTTACGGATGAATCGAGTGATATTTGAGTTAATACCTTTCAGTGTATATCCACCGTAAGTTAAGTCAGCTGCCCAGTGTTGGAATGTTGAGTCATATTCCGCACCGAAGCCCCACTCGATAGCCATACGCCAGCCTTGAGAGTTTAATTCTTTAGCAAGTACGTGAGTTGGCCAAGCAGTGTTATCTCCTGATTGTCCGTTACCCCAAACGTCCACATAGATGAAGTCTAAGTCGCCGCCAAGTTTTTCTCTTAATTCTTTCCAACGATCTAAACGTCCATGTGATAAGTCATATTCTGCATCGATGTTGATACCTTGGTCTAACCAGTTCCAACCGTACATATATGTTCCGTCAGAGTTTCTACGTAAAATTGCTTCGCTGAAGTATTTAGATTCAGGATATGTTTCAGAAGCATTTACGTGAATACCGATTTTAGCACCGTATTCTTTTGCTCTAGCTAATAATTTCTTGAAGTCTTCAACGCCACCGATTCTCTTACCGATATCTGCATAGTTTAAGTGACCTGAGTCGTGACCTTCACTACCATATCCTTTAAGTAGGATTGATTGTCCTAATCCGTCTGTGTGTAAGTTAATCTTCTTAATACCATCTAATGTCATTAAGAATGGGTTTTGCGCTTGAGATGCGAAGTTCATCGCAATACGATACGCTACTAAATCTGGAACAGATTCTGCTCCTTTTGGATTGTTCATGATATTACGATATGCAATCGCACCATCTTGCCAGTCCACAACATTATCTTTGTTTAAGTCTTTTGTGATGACTACTTTAGAACTTGGTAATTCTAATGTGTATTCTGGGAATACTAAGTTCTTATAAGCACGTTGGTACCAGTAAGGTGAGCTTTGAATACCTAAGTAGTTTACGCCTTCAACACGTTCTAACGCTGTTGTTAAACGTGCAAAGTCATTTCCTCTATAAGTAAACTGAGAGTTACTCCAAACAGATGCTGCTAATTCATTAGAAGAAACAAATCCATACATGAAGCCGTAAGTATATTCATTCATCTTGCCTTCTTTCAAGTCTAAATGATAGTCTCCACGGTTATGTGTGTTTGTTGACATTTGAGCACCATCGAATTTCGCACCTTGTTTATTTGAACCTACAGACACTAATGTGTTTCCTGGGAATTCAATGGTTTGGATTAATTTGCGAACATTGTCGACTGGTTTACCCATTTCGACATTGTTTTTGTTCACTACTTTTGTCACATCGAAGTGCATTTCGTTGCCGACTAATTGTAATTTCACAGTGATTTCAGCGTTGATGAATTCATCATCGTTTCTAACTGTCATTACATATTCTGCAGTAGTGTCATCAATTTTACGGTATTGAACTTCTGGAGTAACTAACACACCGTTGATTGACATTTTATCTAATTTTTGAACTTGACCTGTTAACGTTTTTCCATCTAATTCATATTCTTTAACACGTGGAAACGCTGTGTCGATAATCGCTTTTAATTGTTCTGATTGTAAAGTTTCATAGTGAACATCTTGGTCATTGCGACGTAATCCATCATCCACAGCCGGAGTTTCTTCTTCAGGTTTGATGTTATCTTGGTTATCCGCTTTGATCGATACAGAAGATAATTCTGTACCGTAAGTACCAGCTTTGAGGTAAACTTTATTCACATCAGCTAAAGCGTTCTTGACAGCTTCTGGAACGACTTCTGTGCTAAATAAATTTTGTCCATTATTTGTAGCGTTTAATTGACCGTCTTTCTTGTACACGATAGATAGATGGTTTTCTTCCCCTACATTTGGTGCTTCTACACGAGTCTTGCTATACCATGTGTTTACATTTGGTCCTTTGTATTGCCAGAACCAACCGCCCTTGTCATACCCTACAAAGATGTTGTTGTCATTATCTTTATATTTTAGATATACCCCAAAGCGAGTTTCAGCTGGAGGAGTGTTTGCCTTGAACGTTAAGTCAACGCTTACATTTCCTTCCGCATCCGCTTGTAATCCAGCTTTTTCGAATAAAGCTTCGTTTGCTCCATTGTCGTTAGCTGTTGTTGAAGTTAATTTGTTGTAGCGTACTCCGCCTTCTTCAACGACTTCAACATTCCCTTTCACACGGCTTACTGAATTCCACTCTTTTTTCACTTCGGCAGTAGCGTCGCTAGTTTCTCCCGTTGCTGCTTCAGCTGGTTTGTTTTCTGCTGGTTTGTTTTCTGCTGGTTTATTGTCAGCTGGTTTTTCTTCCTGAGGTTTATCCTCTTTTGGTTTTTCTTCTTTATCTTCAACTTGTTTATCAAGAGCATCTAGACCAGCTGGTTTAGTTGTTTCAATACCCTTAATATAGTTTTGAATCCACTCTAACTGTGCAGGTGAGAAAAGAATACCACCACTACGTTTACCAGATACACCGTTTTGATGAATCCCAATTAATTTTCCATTTTCATCAAAGATTCCACCACCACTTGCACCAGGTTCACTTCCTTGGTAGCTAATTCCACGAACGCCTTCTCCATGGTCATTAATATCTTCGACAGTAGTATTGAGGATTGGATCGAGCACTCCTTTTGGATATCCAAATACATGAACCTTATCTCCTTTCTTGATAGTTGACGGTTTATCCGCAACTTCAACTGGAGCATTTGCAAGAGGACTGCGAAGTTTGACAATAGCTAGGTCATTTTTATAACCTTTTAGGAAGCCTTCACGATCCCAGTGTTTTACATCATTTTTACTGAACTTAACGTCTGGTGCACCTTCATAAGAAACTGTGTAAACATCTTTATCACTATCAATGTTATCAGCTACTTTACGATTGTTCCCATCTGGAACATCCTTGATAAAGTTATGAGATACTGATAAGACAAGATTTTCTCCAATAACAATACCACTACCTGTACCAGCATCGCTCTTAATTTCAACTGTAGCACCGTAGTTCAATTCCCCATTTTTTGTTTTGGCAACTTCTTCTGGAACTAAACTTTTATCTTCTTTTTCCAGGTCTTCTTTTGAAGCAGTATGGCCGCTGTCTTCGGCTTTATCGAGTTTTTCACGCAGATCTTTAGGAAGTTCATTTTCAGTTGCTGAAGTTGCTGCAGCTTCTTTTTCTTTCTCTAGTAATTCTTCCTCAGTTTTTGGTCCTTCAGTAACTTCAGGAGAACCTTGATTTTCTCCAGCTTTCGGTGCTTCAAAATCATGCCCATTATCATCTTTTGCATTGGCAAGAGCTGCTGCTAAATCAGCTGGCATATTTGCGGTAGATCCAGTTTGGGCTGTATCTGCTAAAACGGTACTTGTTCCAAAAAATGTCGCACCAATGACAACAGAGGCAACACCTAATGAAAATTTCCGAATACTATATTTACAACGTTTTTCAAATAACCTTTTATTCATTTGTTTTTTATTCCTTTCTGCTTAAAAAGTAAGCGTTTGCATTTACCCTTAAAAAAATAACCCCCTTTATTCTTTTCGCTTATTTTTTAAACATTTAAATATTTCTTATACCAGTTTAATATATCAAAAACCAGTTTAAAAATCAATACTTTATTAGTTAAAATTAGTAAAAGTAAAATCTAAAGATTGGACCAACCTGAAAGTCTTTTTAGAACAAAAATACTTATAATCATAGGTATAAAGAAAGAAACCACCTTAGAAAAATTAGAGTAGATTATCCCAATTTCGAAAGGCAATTTCTTGAATTTTTATTCTATTTTCAAACAATTTATTGTTGTAAAACTTTACGAGGTTTTGTTCCTTCAGCTGGGCCGATAATCCCAGCCATTTCTAATTCTTCCATCAATCGAGTGGCTCGGTTAAATCCAACCGAAAGACGGCGCTGGATCATGGATGCACTTGCTTTTTGAGTTTCAATAACTAATGCCTTGGCTTCTTCAAAGAGTGGATCCCCGCCCTCATCGCCAGAGCCAGAATCACCATCAGTCTCAGATACTTCTCCTGGGTCAAAACTGTCATCATAATCCGCATCAGCTTGAGCCTTAATGAAATTTACGATGCGTTCCACATCATCATCTGAGATAAAGGAACCTTGCAAGCGAACAGGATGGTTTTCATCAATTGGTTTAAAGAGCATATCCCCTCGACCAAGCAATTTCTCCGCACCGTTTTCATCCAAAATCGTACGTGAATCTGTTCCTGAAGAAACCGCGAATGCTACACGTGAAGGCACATTTGCCTTAATCAAACCAGAGATAACATCCACTGAAGGACGCTGGGTTGCAAGAATCATGTGAATACCAGCCGCACGCGCCTTTTGTCCGAGACGAATAATAGCATCTTCCACTTCCTTGCTAGCAACCATCATCAAATCTGCCAACTCGTCCACAATCACGACGATTAAAGGTAGCGGTACTTGCTTGTATTCGGACTGAGCATTAAATTCCTCAACCTTAGCATTAAAACCAGCAATATTTCGAACTCCAACTTTGGCGAAAAGCTCATAGCGATTTTCCATCTCATCAACGACTTTTTGAAGGGCCTTGCTGGCCTTACGAGGGTTGGTCACAACTGGAATCAAGAGATGAGGAATATCATTATAGACTGAAAGCTCAACCATCTTTGGATCGACCATCATAAACTTAACCTGATCTGGACGAGCCTTCATGAGGATACTTGCGATGATTCCGTTAACTGCAACAGATTTACCAGAACCTGTAGAACCAGCCACTAACAAGTGAGGCATTTTAGCCAAATCAAAACTACGAGCTGTACCATTGACGGCTTTTCCAAGAGGAATTTCTAATAGATTTTCAGGTTTTGTTTGTGATTGTTCCCAAAGTTCACGGAAGGATACCGTTGCAATTTCAGAGTTTGGCACTTCGATACCAACCAAGGATTTTCCAGGAATTGGAGCCTCAATACGGACATCCTTGGCAGCCAAAGCAAGAGCCAAGTCATCTGCTAGGTTGGAAATGCGATTGACACGAACACCTACAGCAGGTTTTACTTCGTACTTGGTAACAGATGGTCCAATTTCTGCTCTTTCAACCGTTACCTTAATACCAAAGCTTGCGAAGGTTTCTTCCAAAATCTTGATATTCTCCCGAACGATTTTCTTTTCTTTTGACTGATCTTTTGGTTTATCTGGCGCAAAGAGTT
>CAUVJW010000055.1:0-7728 GCA_963552295.1 uncultured Streptococcus sp.
CGATGTCGATCAAACGCTTGTGTGTACGCATTTCAAATTGTTCGCGAGAATCTTTATATTTGTGAGTCGCACGAATAACTGTGTAAAGCGATCTTTCTGTTGGCAATGGAATTGGACCAGCTACGCTAGCACCAGTTCTTTTTGCTGTTTCTACGATTTTTTCCGCTGATTGATCAAGCGCACGGTGTTCGTAAGCTTTCAAACGGATACGGATTTTTTGTTTTGCCATTGTCTTTCCTCCTTCGTCTAATGTTGTCATAAGACTAGCTCCACGCGAATTTCCGACTTGACCCTTTCGTGGCAAAGCGTCCGGGCGTGTCGCAACCTCTCGTTTCATAGCTCCCCTTCTTATTTTAAGAGGGGGTATGCTGCTTTAGAATTTACATTCCTCTGCGGCACTTTTAATAGTATACAAGATTCTTTTTTTGATTGCAAGCGAAAACCGTTGATTTAACAACATTTATTTATGCACACGCGCCCGTGTGTTCCATTTTGTTTTAAACCCTTTACAAGCGTTGTTATATCAACGTTTTTGGCTTTTTGCTTTTTTTTGTTTTTCGCTTTCAATTGTCTGACATTTCAATTTAAAAAATTTTAATAAAAAAAGACTATCCAAAATTGGATAGTCTTGAAAATCAATTTTAAGAAAAATTATTTTTCGATAGAAGCTACTGAACCAGCACCTACAGTACGTCCACCTTCACGGATAGAGAATTTAGTACCGTTTTCGATAGCAACTGGGTGAATTAATTCAACTTCCATAGTTACGTTGTCACCAGGCATTACCATTTCAACGCCTTCTGGTAACAAGCAAACACCAGTGATGTCTGTTGTACGGAAGTAGAATTGAGGACGGTAGTTAGTGAAGAATGGAGTATGACGTCCACCTTCTTCTTTAGTTAATACGTAAACTTCAGCTTTGAATTTAGTATGTGGAGTGATTGTTCCTGGTTTAGCAAGAACTTGTCCACGTTCGATGTTGTCACGTGTAACACCACGTAATAATGTACCAATGTTATCCCCTGCTTCAGCATAGTCTAACAATTTACGGAACATTTCAACACCTGTAACAGTTGTTTTAGAAGTTTCTTCTGAAATACCAACGATTTCAACTTCGTCACCAACACGAACTTGTCCACGTTCAACACGACCTGTAGCAACAGTACCACGACCTGTGATTGAGAACACGTCTTCGACTGGCATCATGAATGGTTTGTCAACGTCACGTTCTGGAGTTGGGATGTATTCGTCAACTGCCGCCATTAATTCTAAGATTTTTTCTTCGTATGAAGCGTCGCCTTCTAAAGCGCGTAAAGCAGAACCTGCAACAACTGGAGTGTCATCGCCTGGGAAATCGTATTCTGATAATAAGTCACGAACTTCCATTTCTACTAATTCTAATAATTCTTCATCGTCAACCATGTCAACTTTGTTTAAGAATACTACGATGTAAGGAACACCTACTTGACGTGATAATAAGATGTGTTCACGTGTTTGTGGCATTGGGCCGTCAGCTGCAGATACTACTAAGATAGCACCGTCCATTTGAGCAGCACCAGTGATCATGTTTTTAACGTAGTCCGCGTGTCCTGGGCAGTCAACGTGAGCGTAGTGACGAGTGTCAGTTTCGTACTCAACGTGAGCTGTGTTGATTGTGATACCACGTTCGCGTTCTTCTGGAGCTTTATCGATTGAACCGTAATCTTGAGCTTGCGCGAAACCTTTCTTAGCTAATACAGTTGTAATAGCAGCAGTTAATGTTGTTTTACCGTGGTCAACGTGGCCGATTGTACCAATGTTAACGTGTGGTTTTGAACGGTCAAATTTTTCTTTTGCCATTTAAATGATTCCTCCTAATAATTGAGTTTTGTTAGATTCTATAACAGTATCTACCGATTGTAATTATACCAAAGAACTCTCTTAAAAATCAACTGGTTATGACTGACATAACCAGCCGATTCAGTTCATTTGATAGGATGCAGTGCTAGAGATTATTCTCCGTTACCGCCGTTTTTCTTAATGATTTCTTCTGCAATGCTCTTAGGAACATCTTCATAGTGGTCAAATGTCATACTGAAAGTACCACGACCTTGTGTTGCAGAACGTAATGTAGTTGCGTAACCGAACATTTCTGATAAAGGAATCATACCTTTAACGATTTGTGCGTTACCACGAACTTCAGAACCTTCAACACGTCCACGACGAGCGTTAACGTGTCCCATTACATCTCCGAAGTATTCTTCAGGAACTGTAATTTCAACAGCCATCATAGGTTCTAAGATAGCAGGTTGAGCTTTCTTAGCAGCAGCTTTCAATGCCATAGAAGCGGCAACTTTGAAGGCTGTTTCAGATGAATCGACATCATGGTATGATCCATCGTAAAGTTTAGCTTTGATGTCAACTAATGGATAACCAGCTAATACCCCGTTTTCCATAGCGTCTTTCAATCCAGCTTCAACTGCAGGGATGTATTCACGAGGAACTACCCCACCGACAATAGCGTTTTCGAATTCGAATCCAGCACCTTCTTCGTTAGGAGTAAATTCAATCCATACGTGACCGTATTGACCTTTACCACCTGATTGACGAACGAATTTACCTTCAGCTTGTGTAGAAGCACGGAATGTTTCACGGTAAGATACTTGAGGAGCACCTACGTTAGCTTCTACTTTGAACTCACGACGCATACGGTCAACGATGATATCCAAGTGTAACTCACCCATACCAGCGATAACTGTTTCACCAGTTTCTTGGTTAGTGTAAGCACGGAATGTTGGATCTTCTTCTGCAAATTTTTGTAAAGCAATACCCATTTTATCTTGGTCAGCTTTTGATTTAGGTTCAATAGCAACCTCGATAACTGGATCAGGGAATTCCATTGATTCTAAGATAACTTCAGCTTTTTCGTCACATAATGTGTCCCCTGTAGTTGTATCTTTAAGACCAACTGCAGCAGCGATGTCTCCTGAGAATACTTCTGGAATTTCTTGACGAGAGTTCGCGTGCATTTGTAGGATACGTCCTACACGTTCACGTTTACCTTTCGTTGAGTTCTTAACGTATGAACCTGATTGTAAAGTACCAGAGTACACACGGAAGAATGTTAAACGACCTACGAATGGGTCAGTCATAACTTTGAAGGCCAATGCTGAGAATGGTTCTTCATCAGATGAATGACGTTCTACTTCTTGGTCTGTGTTAGGGTCTACCCCTTTAATTGAAGGAACATCTAATGGAGATGGTAAGTAGTCAACTACTGCATCTAACATTAATTGTACCCCTTTGTTTTTGAAGGCAGAACCACATAATACTGGGTAGAATTCTACCGCACATGTAGCTTTACGAATAGCTGCTTTTAATTCAGCTTCTGAAATTTCTTCACCTTCTAAATAGCGTTCCATTAAAGCTTCGTCAGTTTCAGCAACTGCTTCCACTAATTTTTCACGCCATTCTTCAGCTAAATCTTGTAAATCTTCAGGGATATCTGTTTCTTGGATATCTGTACCTAAGTCATTAGTATAGATTTCAGCTTTCATTTTGATTAAGTCAATGATACCAGTGAAGTTGTCTTCAGCTCCGATTGGTAATTGAATTGGGTGTGCATTTGCTTGTAAACGTTCGTGGATTGTACGTACTGAATATAAGAAGTCAGCACCGATTTTATCCATTTTGTTTGCAAATACGATACGTGGAACTCCGTATGTTGTAGCTTGACGCCATACAGTTTCTGTTTGAGGTTCTACCCCAGATTGAGCATCAAGTACAGCTACCGCACCATCTAATACACGTAGAGAACGTTCTACTTCAATTGTGAAGTCCACGTGCCCTGGAGTGTCGATGATGTTGATACGGTGACCTTTCCATTGTGCTGTTGTAGCAGCTGATGTAATAGTGATACCACGTTCTTGTTCTTGTTCCATCCAGTCCATTTGTGAAGCTCCTTCGTGAGTTTCACCAATTTTGTGGATTTTACCAGTGTAATAAAGTACACGCTCAGTCGTTGTAGTTTTACCTGCATCGATGTGGGCCATGATACCAATATTACGAGTGTTTTCAAGAGAGAATTCTCTTTTTGCCATCTTCGTTCTACACCTCTTTCTATATTTCTAACAATAAGCGAGACCAAAAAGGTTGAAAAACCTTTTTAATCTTACCAACGGTAGTGAGCAAACGCTTTGTTCGCTTCAGCCATTTTATGTGTATCTTCACGTTTCTTAACAGAAGCACCAGTGTTGTTCGCAGCATCCATAATTTCTTTAGCTAAACGAACTTCCATTGTGTCTTCACCACGTAGACGTGAGTAGTTTACTAACCAACGTAAACCTAATGTAGTACGACGGTCTGGACGAACTTCCACAGGAACTTGGTAGTTAGAACCCCCTACACGACGAGCTTTAACTTCAAGAACAGGCATAATGTTTTTCATTGCTTGTTCGAAAACTTCCATTGGATCGTTTCCAGTTTTTTCTTTAACGATATCAAATGCGTTATATAAGATTGTTGCAGCTTTACCACGTTTTCCATCTACCATTAAACGGTTGATTAAACGAGTAACTAATTTTGAATTATAAATTGGATCAGGTAAAACATCACGTTTTGCGACAGGACCTTTACGAGGCATTTATAATCCTCCTTTCATTTAATGAGTGTTTTATTTTTTAAAATTATTTTTTAGGACGTTTAGTACCGTATTTAGAACGACCTTGCATACGGTTGTTAACTCCTGCAGTGTCTAAAGCACCACGAATGATATGGTAACGTACCCCTGGTAAGTCTTTTACACGTCCACCACGGATTAATACAACGCTGTGTTCTTGTAAGTTGTGACCGATACCTGGAATGTACGCAGTTACTTCGATTAAGTTAGATAAACGTACACGAGCGTATTTACGTAACGCTGAGTTAGGTTTTTTAGGTGTCATAGTACCTACACGAGTACATACACCACGTTTTTGTGGAGAGTTTGTATTCGTTTGTGATTTTTTGAAACTGTTATAGCCTTTACCTAACGCTGGAGAAGCTGATTTCTCAACTGCTGATTTACGAGGTTTACGGACTAATTGGTTAATAGTTGGCATTAAGCTCTTCCTCCTTCCCTAACGGGTTCTTCTTGGTCCACACTTCCGGGCGGACCATTTTTTGTTAAAAATTAAAAGACATCACTGTCTCATAAAATGGCCTTCTTACCAGTCAGCACGACTGATTTGATTACTTATCAGGAATCAGGTATAAAAGCACCTCTAATAGAATAGCATTTCTCCTTCAACACGTCAAGAATTTTCTTAAGAGAAAATGTTCCCTTTTATTCGGTACAATCTATATAGAAGTAACTTACTCCACAAATAAATATCCACCGGCTTAGCCGGTGGATATTTATTCGATTATTTATTGTTGTTAAAGAAAGACATCCACTCTCCGCGTCTTATAATAAGCATCTCTTCGGCCTTCATACAATTGTACTCCGTCTTTTTCAAAAAGATTAGCTCCTATAATACTCTCCATTGCTATATTAGCTGAATCCTTCTTCAATTTATCCTTAGGACGTGAAATAATCAGGTTCTTTGTTTTTCTGTCACTCCCTTTGAATCGTAAATGCAGTTTCTTCTCAACAAATGTATGATGTGTCATAATTTTTCCTCCTCATTTCTATTCATTATCTAATAAGTCTTACACTTATAAAAACAAATTTAGGAGTTAAATTGCTATGCTCTAAGAGATTTTTTCTGTGAACAATTGTAATTTTGTAATGCTACTTAGGCAGTTTTTTCTTTTTTACTTTCACTTCTACATCATATCCACATCGATAAGCTAAATCCAACAGAGTAAGAATAGTTGGATTATGGTCTCCGCTCTGCAATCTCGAAAGATTTGATGCTTTAAGGTCGACTTCTTTTGCAAAATCTTCTAAAGAAAGTCCTGTCACCGTTTGTAACTTTGTCATTTGTAATGCAACTCGCTGCATCATCATTTCCTTTTCTAAATCATACTCAAACGTCGGATATTCTGATGAAAGCTTGCAAAGTTTTGAAGTTAGGTACGTCCCCATCGTCCATCTCCTCCTTAACATTTTTTGAAAGGGTTATCAGCAATCCTTGTTTCCCTTTATACCATCGGCCCCATTTTTGAATCATCTCTTCTGTTAATCCATCTTCTTGCAGTATTTTTAATATAGCTGCATATTTTACCTTTTCTTCGTATGAATATTCATCTAGCTTATCTACCATATCTCTTTCGATTTTAAACTTGCGCTTCATTTCTCCCACCTCCACACCTTAAAATTATCATATGCGATAATTATCACATATGATAATATTGCTCTTTTATAGTATTATTTTGCTCAAATAAATATCCACCGGCTTAGCCAGTGGATATTTATTGCTCTAATTAAAAAGAGACAGGCGAAATCGCCTGCCTCAAAATAGTGATTATTAAGCTTTTCCTGTTGAACCGAAGATGTCCATTGTTTCTTTTGTAATCTTAACGATTGCATCGAAACCAGGTTTGATAATTTTACGTGGGTCATAAACACCAGCGTCTGCGTTTAATTTAGCACGAACTGCTGCTGTCCATTGTTGTTGTAATTCAGTGTTAACGTTGATTTTAGCATGTCCACGTTCGATTGCTTTTTTGATTTGGTATTCTGGAATACCTGATCCACCGTGTAATACTAATGGAGCACCTGTAGCTTCTGAGATTGCTAACATTTCATCGAAACCTAAAACTGGTTCGCCTGAGTAAGTTCCGTGAACTGAACCTAAAGCTGCTGCTAACGCATCAATTTTAGCTTCTTTAACCATACGTACACATTCGTTTAAGTCAGCGTAGTTGATTCCTCCAGTTACGCCATCTTCAGTACCACCTACAGTACCTACTTCAGCTTCAACTGAAACTCCTTTTGGATGTGCATATTCTACAACTTCCTTAGTTAATTCGATGTTTTCATCGATTGGGAAGTGAGAGTGGTCAAACATTACTGAGCTGAATCCAGCGTCGATGTATTGTTTACATACTTCTACTGAAGAACCGTGGTCTAAGTGTAATGCTACTGGAACAGTGATGTTCATTGCATCTAATAATGCATTTACCATAGCTGAAACAACTTTTGGTCCACCCATGTATTTACCAGCGCCTTCAGATACACCTAAGATAATTGGTGAGTTAGCTTCTTGAGCTGCTGTTAATACTGCTTGTGTCCATTCTAAGTTGTTGATGTTGAATTGACCAACAGCGTATTTACCTTCTTTAGCTTTTTGTAACATTTCAGTCATGCTTACTAAACGACTCATGTTTTAGTTCCTCCTTGATGCTTACAGCATTTATTTTTAACGTTTTTATTATACCCTAATTTATCTATTTTTTCCACCCTTTGTTGTTTTTTAACGTTTTAGTAATCTTTCAGTATGAAAACAACGCTTTAATACCAGTCTATAAAACACTAATCGAATCTTTCATTTGTGTTTTAATAAAAGTTCCCCTTTACTTTATCGTTTTTTATCCCAAAAAGGCCTTTAAAATAGGTTTTATTTTCATTATAATAAAGAAAATAGGTAGGATGGTGGAATAATATGAGAGGCTCTAACAAACAAGACAAAATCAAACGAATGGAATTTTACGGGATTTGTATTTTATCTGTATTTACGATTACGGCAGGTTTCCTTACTCGTCCCTCTGCGCAAGAAAGTATAGAGACTGTTCAAACATCGAAGGCATCATCTGAACAAAATCAAG
>CAUVJW010000056.1:0-7653 GCA_963552295.1 uncultured Streptococcus sp.
GCAATATTAGGACTTATTCAATCGTCAGGAGAAATTCTGATTGATGGAGAACCCGTAAAAAAAGTATTACAAAAAATTGCCTATGTCGAACAAAAAAGTCAGATTGACTTTACATTTCCAATCACTATTCGTGAGTGTGTTGCTTTAGGAAGAACTGTTAAAAAGAAACCATTGCAACGATTGACGAAAGAAGATTGGGAAAAGGTCGATGCAGCCATTGAAGAAGTGGGATTAACTGATTTAGCATCTCGCCAAATCGGGGCTCTTTCTGGTGGTCAATTCCAACGTGTGCTATTAGCACGTTGTATGGTTCAAGAAGCACAATATATATTCCTTGATGAACCATTTGTAGGGATTGATATGCTTAGTGAGAAAGTCATTATGACGATTATCCGTAAATGGAAAGAGGAAGGAAAGACTATTTTAATGGTTAACCATGACTTATCGAAGGTGAAAGAATACTTTGACCAGGTGATTCTTGTCAAACACGCGATTGTAGCCTCTGGGAAAACAGAAGACGTATTCATTAAGAAATACTTAGATGATGTATACGGCGGTAGTGTGTATATTCCACAAGGGGGTGAGCAACATGCATAATTTCTTTGAAGGATTAATGGAATTCCATTTTCTACAAAATGCGCTTGTTTCAGCAGTCGTGATTGGTGCGGTTGCCGGAATTTTAGGATGCTTCATCATTCTAAGAGGAATGTCATTAATGGGGGACGCTATCTCTCACGCGGTATTACCGGGTGTAGCGTTGTCGTTTATTTTAGGAATTAACTTCTTTATTGGAGCCCTCGTGTTCGGGTTATTAGCATCGTTCCTAATTGCGTTTGTGAATCAAAATAGTACTATCAAAGGCGATACCGCGATTGGGATTACCTTTAGTTCGTTTTTAGCGTTGGGAGTTATTTTGATTGGTGTGGCGAAGAGTTCAACAGATTTATTCCATATTTTATTCGGGAATATTTTAGCCGTACAAGATATTGATTTACTCATTACATTGGTGGTGAGCGTGATTGTAGTCGTCGTTATTTTAGCGTATTTTAAAGAATTACAAGTAACGAGTTTTGATCCAGTCTTCGCTCAATCTACAGGGATGAATGTACAGTTTTATCATTACTTATTGATGTTCCTATTAGCACTAGTAGCCATTACGGCAATGCAAAGTGTAGGGACAGTCATGATTGTGGCACTACTAATTACCCCTGCAGCAACAGCATATTTATATTCAAATCGTCTGAAAACAATGCTGATTTTAGCCGCAATATTTGGCTCATTATCATCTATATTAGGATTGTTTATTGGATATACGTTTAACATCGCTATTGGGTCAACCATCGTATTAACTGCAGCAGCACTTTTTGTCGTAAGTTTTATCGTTTCACCAAAACAAAGAGAAAGAAGGAAATCTCATGAATAGCATGAAGAAATTTTTAGTAGCTACTCTTGTTGTCTTAGGGATTGCAGGATGCGCTACTGGTAAAGAGAATAGTTCTCAAACAACATCTGCAACAGCAGAAAGCAAAAAAATACAAGTAGTGACAACAAACTCTATTATTTATGATATGACAAAAAATATCGCTGGCGATTTAGTGGATTTACATAGTATTGTTCCAGTAGGGCAAGACCCTCACGAGTATGAACCTCTACCAGAAGATGTTCAAAAAGTTCAAAAAGCAGACTTGATTTTCTATAATGGAATTAACTTAGAAAATGCTGAAGATGCATGGTTTACAAAAATGGTTAAAAATGCAGGTAAAGTTGCAGATAAAGACTATTTTGCAGTAAGTGATGGTGTTGATGTAATTTACCTTGAAGGGGCAAATGAAAAAGGTAAAGAAGACCCTCACGCATGGTTAAATATCGAAAATGGTGTGATTTATGCTAAAAACATTGCAAAACAATTAATCGCAAAAGATCCAAAGAACAAAGAAACATATGAAAAGAATTTAGCAGCTTATGTTGAAAAGCTAGAAGCGTTAGATAAAGATGCTAAACAACGTATCGCAAAAATTCCTGAAGAAAAACGTTTAATCGTAACAAGTGAAGGCTGTTTCAAGTACTTCTCTAAAGCTTATGATATTAAATCAGCGTATATCTGGGAAATCAACACAGAAGAAGAAGGAACTCCAGAACAAATCGCAAAATTGGTTCGTCAATTACGTGAATCAAAAGTTCCATCATTATTCGTAGAAAGTAGTGTGGATGAACGTCCAATGAAGACTGTGTCTCAAGAAACTGGTCTACCAATCTTCTCAACAATCTTCACTGACTCTGTTGCAGAAGCAGGAAAAGATGGAGACAGCTACTACAGCATGATGAAATGGAACCTAGATAAAATCATTGAAGGTTTAAGCAAATAGTGAATCGGGGCTCCTGGGAAACCGGGAGCTCTTTTGTTTTGAGTTTTGAATGAGAATAACAAACAGCGAGGTGAAGAAGAATGAATAAATTTTTAAAAGTGATGTTTATCGTATTAATTGTTGCGATGTCAGGAGCAATGATTTTCCAAATTTTCTTTCCAGAGGTGATGGGTTCACACTCGGGATACGGAGTTGCAGTCGGTTGGCAAAGGGAAATCGGCTTTTGGAACTTAGCCGTCCTTATGATATTAATTGCCGTAAATGTGAAGTATGATTGGTTTTATTTGCGAGTGGTATTGGCAGCACTGATGGTTGGAGGAATTGGTATTGGAACCAATCATCTGTTAACGTATTTAGCTCAGGCTTCTTCAGTAAATCTCGTTGGAGCCATTGAAAACTACCTTCTTGTTGTGGGATGGGCAGTTGGTTGGTATCTTCAAGACAAAATGGAAAAGATGAATCCATAGGGTTTATCTTTTTTTTGCAAATTTACACTCGCCAGTTGACAATCGAAAAGAATGGGTCTAAAATACAAAACAACTTAAGAACATAAATTCATTGACAAAGAGAGTACAGAATTTTGGAGTCGCAAGCGAGATGAGGTAGAGTGGAAGCTCATTGGATAAGAAATTCTGGAAGCGCACTTTGTAGAAAAGATGGGGAAATCAAGTAGCCATCTTCGCAGAAATCTGCGTTAACAAGGAAAAGGATCGGGAAGCAATTCCCCATCAAAATAGAGTGGTACCACGACAGACATCGTCTCTTATGCGTTTAGCATAAGGGGCGTTTTTATTTTATAAGGAGGTTTCAAATGAAGAAAATCATAGCGATGCTCATCGTGCTTGTCGGCTTTTTAGCTTCGTGCACGAATCAAGTAACAACAGAAAATAGTACAGGGTCAGCGGTTTTAGACCGTATTTACAAAAAGCAAAAAATCGTCATCGGAACGACAGCGGACTATCCGCCGTTTGAATGGCATTATATTAATGACGGTAAAGACTCTGTTGTCGGAATCGATATTGATATCGCCAATGCTATTGGTGAAGCGCTTGGGGTAGAAGTAGAAATTCGAGAGATGGAATTTAACTTCTTGATTGCGGCGATGAAGTCTGGGAAAGTAGACCTCGTTCTTGCAGGGATTACGCCAACCGAAGAGCGTAGTAAGGAAGTGGCATTCACGAATATTTACTATGATTCTCATATGGTAGCGGTCGTGAAGAAGACAGATGCCGATAAGTTCACATCAATTGATAGTTTCAATGGCGCAAATGTCGGAGCGCAAAAAGGAACCTCTCAAGAAGGAATTGTAAAAGATACACTGACAGGCGCAACGCTTACGTCACAACCGAAAAATCCAACCTTGATTTTAGCCTTGCAACAAGGAAAACTCGATGCAGTGATTATGGATAATATTGCAGCGGATGAATTCGTAAAGGCGAATTCGGATTTAACCGTTGCTTCGGTAGAAATTCCAAGTGAAGATGCTGGGACTGCAGCCGTGGCACAAAAGGGCAATGAAGTTTTTGTAAAAAAAGTACAAGAAGTGCTCGATCAGTTGGAGTCTTCTGGAAAACTAAAAGAATCGATTATTCGCAATACGAATTTAATGTCAGAATAGAAAGAAGGAAAAAGAATGGAATTGATTATTAAATATTGGCCTCTGTTTCTCGAAGGGGCAACGACAACCGTGTTACTATCATTCTTCTCTGTAATTGTCGGGGTAGGATGTGGAACGTTAATGGCACTCGCAAGACTTAGCCAGGACAAGTTTTTGTCAAAAGCAGCGAAGGTCTATATCGACATTATTCGTGGAACGCCACTTCTTGTGCAATTGTACTTAGTGTATTTTGGACTCGCGACCGTTCTTGATTTAAACGACTTTGTGTCAGGGGTCATTGCCGTGTCCGTTAATACGACAGCTTATATCGCTGAAATCATCCGTAGTGGGATTCAGTCGGTGGATAAAGGGCAAATGGAAGCCGCTCGTTCAATGGGGATGCCGAAACGAATGGCGATGCGTCAAATTATCTTGCCACAAGCGATGAAAAATATTTTACCAGCCATCGGGAATGAATTTGCGACCTTAATTAAAGAAACATCGATCGTCTCTTTAATCGGTATTCACGATTTAATGTACAGCTCGGATACCGTTCGTGGGGCAACGTTTACGGTATTTATCCCACTGTTAATGACGGCGTTCTTATACTTTGTCATGACAACGACGATTGCATTCTTTATGGACAAACTAGAAAGGAAGTTACAAGCCAGTGATTAGAACAGAAGAGATTAAAAAACAATACGGCGACAAGCAAGTCTTAAACGGAATTTCCACTCATATTGAGCAAGGGGAAGTGCTCGTGATTATCGGTCCTTCTGGATCAGGAAAATCGACTTTCTTACGTTGCCTGAACTTATTAGAAGAACCCACTAGCGGAAAGGTGTTTTTCAAAGATCAATGCATCAATGAAAAAGGAGTGGACCTCGATAGCGTACGCCAACACTTAGGAATGGTATTCCAACACTTCAATTTATTCCCGCATTTAACCGTCTTAGAAAATATCACGATTGGACCTATCCAATTGAAGAAAATCGACAAGGCGGTCGCAGAACAAAAAGCGCACGAGCTTCTAGAGAAAATGGGCTTAGCTGATAAAGCGGATGTCTATCCAAACTCACTATCCGGGGGACAAAAACAAAGAATCGCGATTGCACGTTCACTTGCGATGGAACCCGATGTGCTCTTGTTCGATGAACCAACGTCAGCGCTGGATCCAGAAATGGTCGGCGAAGTGCTAAACGTAATGAAGGAACTTGCAGCAGGAGGCATGACCATGGTTGTCGTAACGCACGAAATGGGATTTGCCCGTGAAGTGGGAACGCGTTTAATCTTCATGGACGGTGGCGTGATTGTGGAAGAAGGTCATCCAAAAGAAGTCCTTGAGAACCCACAAATGGAGCGTACACAATCGTTCTTATCGAAAGTATTAATCTAATAGAAGAGAAGTCTTATTTGCGATGATGCGGATAAGGCTTTTTTTGTGGGTTGAAAAAACGTAAACAAAATGCTAACAAAGTCAAAGAATGTTAGCAAAATGTTTACAGAAAAAATCCTTGCAATGAATCTTGTGAGGTGCTACAATGTAAAACGTAAGTATTACGATTTAAGAAATGGAGACAGAATATATCATGAAAAAAACAACCTTTATTGGATTATTATTGATGTTTGTACTGGTTGCCGTTGGATGTGCGCCAAGTAATTCAAACAGCAAAACACAATCAGGAAAGCTAAAAATTTCAACAACTTTCTATCCGATTTATGATTTTACAAGAAACATTGTAGGGGATGAAGGAGACGTATCGCTTATCATCGGTGCTGGAACAGAGCCACACGACTACGAGCCTTCTGCAAAAGAAATCGCAAAAATGAGCGAGGCAGATGCACTTGTGTATGATAGCGAGTATATGGAAACATGGATTCCTGCAGTTCTAAAGACTATCGAATCTGATAGCAAAGTCAAAGCCATCAGCGCTACAAAAGATATGGTACTTCTTCCTGGTGGAGAAGATGAAGAACACGACCATGACCACGCTGGCGAAGGTCACAGCCATGAATACGATCCACACGTATGGTTATCACCAGAACGCGCGATTCAAATGATTCAAAACATTACGAAGCAGCTAGCAGAAGCTTTCCCTGATCGTAAAGAAACTTTCGAGAAAAACGCTAAAGCCTACATCGAAAAATTAACAGCGTTGCATAATGACTACACAAATGCATTTAAAGATGCCAAACAAAAGAACTTTGTAACGCAACATACAGCATTCCGTTATTTAGCATTAGATTACGGCTTAAACCAAGTGGGAATCACTGGGATTTCACCAGAAGCTGAGCCAAGTGCTGCACGTTTAGCAGAATTAACAAAATACGTGAAAGAAAACGACATTAAGATTATTTACTTTGAAGAAAATGCTTCTGAAAAAATCGCGAAAACATTAGCGGAAGAAGCAGGCGTTGAGTTAGCCGTTTTAAATCCTATCGAATCTTTAACAAAAGAGGAAATGGATAAAGGTGAAGACTACATCTCTGTAATGCGCGAAAACCTTGAAGCGTTGAAGAAAACGACAGACCAACCAGGAAAAGACATCCAACCAGAACACGCAGAAGACGAAAAAACAGTCCACAAAGGCTACTTCGAAGACAGTGCTGTAAAAGATCGCACACTTTCTGATTACGCTGGCGAATGGCAATCCGTATATCCTTACTTAGTGGATGGCACTCTTGATCCAGTCTTTGACTACAAAGCAAAAATTGGCAAAAAGATGACAAAAGACGAGTACAAAGCATACTACACAACAGGATATAAAACAGATATTAAAAATATCAATATCACGGATACTACAATGGAGTTCCAAAAAGAGGATGGAACAACTGCTAAAGCGGAATACAAATATGTAGGATATAAAATCCTAACATACAAAAAAGGAAACCGCGGCGTCCGCTTCTTATTCGAAGCGGTGAACCCAGTAGAAGGCGCTCCTAAATACGTTCAATTCAGCGACCACAACATCGCTCCAGTGAAAGCAGAACACTTCCACATCTTTATGGGCAATGAAAGCCAAGAAAAACTATTCGAAGAAATGGACAACTGGCCAACATACTACCCATCAAACTTGACAGGGTTGGAAATTGCACAGGAAATGGTTGTGCATTAAACACAGGATGTGAGAAAAGGCGTTCATAGGCGATGACGGTTCGCAGTTTAGCCGTAAGCGGTCTGTAAGACCGTGCGGACTAACCTCGAAAGGCTTGAGCCTATGCCTTTTCGAACTCAACTACACAGGATACGAGACCGAACGCTCAGAAATGGAACGTTGGACTGGAACACCGGAAGGAACGTGCAACGTTCTGCGGATGTTTCAGGAAACGCACGCCATTTCTGTGAGGTCGAGTTCAACTCCATAGTATGTGAGACATCGCGGTTAGAAACGCAACCAACCACTCCGAACAAATAGATGCAGACACCAAAACAGGATTCGATTTCGAATCCTGTTTTTGTTTACTCAAAATTAACTTATAAGTTAATTTTGATTTGTTAAACGATGCAAATTTATCATAAAAGATAATTATCATATATGATAATTTCAGCTTTTTTCACGAGGAAAAATAAGCACAAAACCGCACTATCATGCAGAAAAATAAACTTTCAAAAAAGTCCGATTTTTTGAGGTTATTTTGTTGACTATTACTAAACTTAATGTATAATGGTCTTTGTGTTAGTAAACAATT
>CAUVJW010000057.1:0-7635 GCA_963552295.1 uncultured Streptococcus sp.
ACCTCATCGAAGTGGACTTTGCCAACCTCGACCAAAAAGAGCACCTGTCTTACGGGGAAAAACTCTACGTCGAACATGGCATCACAGGCATTCGTGGCGAAGCAGCAACAGGCTACCCAAGCCTTGCAAAAGCACTCGACTATTACAATACACTACACACGCATACACCACGTCACCGCGACTTACTCCTACTCCTCTACCTCATGACGTTCGTAGAAGACGGAAACCTTATTCACCGCGGCGGCATCGATGCGTATAAACAAGTCCAAAAAGAAGCACAACAATTATTTGAAGAAGCACAAACCCTCACAGAAGCTGAGCTAGCAAACCGACTCGAGGACTACGACAACGTTCTTATCGAGCGTAACTTGAGCCCAGGAGGCAGCGCAGACCTACTCTCGCTCACCTTCTTCTGTCATAAAATACAACAAAACGGATGAACCCTCATCCGTTTTTTCTTTACCCATTTTTCAGCACACACTTTATATTCTCCCTTCCCCGCGCCAGAGAACTCAGTATTGCACACACCTGTCACCTTCTCTTATTCAAGAAAGGATTAACTTTTTATTTATTCTTCCCTCCTGAGGACTGATATTCGGAAAAATCTCGGATTCTATAATAGCAGTAATGGGGAATCGTATTAAATGCGAATTAAAGGGAGTTAGGAATTTATTCCTTACTCCCTTTTTGAGGCTTTAAAGGTGAGAGACCTTAGGCTCGAACCGGTACCCCATTACCGCTATTATGAAGATATCCGGAGATTTTGGAGAATATCGGGCCGAAGGCCCATGGTTTTAAATGAATATAAATAAAAAAGAGTTAACGCAGTTTGCGTTAACCCTTTCTGTTAGCTTTTATTTAATAAGAGCAAGTGCGGCTTGCACGTGTGCAATGCTGCGTTCTCTGCCAAGCAATTCGATCGTCTTGCCGATCTCCGGCCCGTGTGTTTGTCCGCTCGTTGCCACACGAATTGGCATAAACAAGTTTTTACCCTTCACGCCAGTTTCTTTTTGAACCTCTTTAATCGCTGCAAGAATACTTGGTTCATCGAATGTTTCCATTGATTCTAATTTCGCAATAAAAGCGTTCAATACAGTTGGAACTGTTTCACCTTGAAGCACTTCTTTGGCTTGTTCATTTTCCACTTCGAAATCTTTTCTGAAGAATAGCGCTGATAACTCAACGATTTCGTTCATGTAGCTCATTTGGTCGTGGTATAAAGCCACTAATTTCACTAACCACGCATGTTCTTCTGGAGAAACTTCTTCTTTTACAACGCCTGCTTCTTTTAATTGAGCAATCGCCATTTCAGCCACTTCTTCTAATGGAGTTTTCTTCACGTATGTGTTGTTAATCCACTCTAATTTCTTAGGATCGAAGGCAGCTGGTGATTTACCAAGACGTTTTTCGTCGAAGATTTCGATGAATTCTTCACGGCTGAAGATTTCGTGTTCACCTTGAGGAGACCATCCTAGAAGCGCGATAAAGTTGAACATCGCTTCTGGTAAGTACCCTAAGTCTTTATATTGTTCGATGAATTGTAGGATTGATTCATCACGTTTTGATAATTTCTTACCTGTTTCTGTGTTAATGATTAATGTCATATGTCCGAAACGTGGTGGTTCCCAACCGAATGCTTCGTAAATCATTAATTGTTTTGGAGTGTTCGCAATATGGTCATCTCCACGTAAAACGTGAGTGATTTCCATGAAGTGGTCATCCACTGCTACTGCGAAGTTGTAAGTTGGCATTCCGTCACGTTTTAAGATAACGAAGTCGCCACCAACGCTTGTAGATTCGAATGAGATGTCGCCTTTAACGATATCGTCGAATGCGTAAGTTCCTTGTTTTGGAACACGGAAACGAACAACAGGAGTGCGTCCTTCAGCTTCAAAAGCGTCACGTTGCTCTTGTGTTAAGTGAGCGTGTTGACCGCTATAGTGCGGCATTTCGCCACGAGCACGTTGGCCTTCACGTTCTGCTTCCAATTCTTCCTCTGTCATGTAGCATTTATACGCTTTGTCTTCGGCAATTAATTGCTCGATCAGTGGGTTATAAATGTGTTCACGTTCTGATTGACGGTAAGGACCGTATTTGCCAGGTTTGTCTGGACCTTCATCCCAATCCATTCCAAGCCATGTTAAGTTTTCTAATTGGCTTTCTTCACCGTGTTCAAGATTTCTCTTGCGGTCAGTATCCTCGATACGGATGATGAACTCTCCACCATAATGTCTCGCGAATAAATAGTTAAATAGAGCTGTACGGGCATTCCCGATGTGTAAGTGCCCTGTTGGACTTGGTGCATAACGTACACGCACTTTATCTGTCATTGTAAAACTTCCTTTCTTTTGTCATCCTTCTTATTGTAAAACTTTTCCATGGGGATTTCCATGATTAATTTACAACTCTTCTAAAATATATTTAAAATCTTTTTCTTCCAGCTTTTGAATGAGAATTACTCCGTCGCCGAGTGGAAGTAAGGTTGATTTTAATGTCGGGTCGCTTTGAACTAAATCAAGGAACATATTGAGGCGACGATGAATCTTGCGCACACGTCTTGGACGCTCCATCACGTCTTCTAAAATCGTTCCTCCTTGGAAAATATCGTCAACCATTAGCACACCACCGACTTCAAGTGCGTCCATACAATATGGGAAGAACTCGATGTATTTGGCTTTGGCACTATCCATAAACAGGAAGTCGTATTTTCCTTGTTCTAACGTTGGTAAAATATCTGCCGCATCACCTTCAAGTTGCGTAATACGGTCGGCCAACCCTAGTCTTTCAAAGTTAGCTTTCGCACGGCTATACATTAATTCATAGCGGTCAATGGTCGTGACTTTCGCTTGTGGTGAAGCTGTTGCCATCAAACTCGCTGAGAATCCAATTGCCGTTCCAATCTCTAAAATATTTTTTGGTTGGTACAATCCAACAATAAAATCTAGAAATACCGCTGTTTCGTGAGGAATAATTGGAATTCCTAATTCATTGGCTGTATTTTCTAATTCACCCAAGTCCCCCGGAAAGCGGCGTTGACTTGAACGCATGTACTCGACCAGTTCCGGTTTGACAACTGGTCTGTGCATCATTTCGTTTAACATAAATTCTCCTTTGATTAGAATCCGCCACCGCCGGATCCTCCACCACTACCACCGCTCGATCCGCCAGAGAATCCTCCGCCGAATCCACCAGAGTTGCTGCTTCCGTTCACAGAAGAATTCGCAGTGTTGTATGAGCTTGTAAATGTACTATTAAAATCAGAAACTGGATAGTAAATCGTTCCGTTTTGATTTGAATAGAAAATACTGTTTGGTAATTGGTCTGGTATTAATTTCTTCAACACTTTAATCACGTGTTCCGCTACGCCTAAAGAGATGGCGTAAACAAGGAAGTGATCCCACAGTTGAATGCTTGGTAAATCTTCGATCCGCTTCATTGGTGAGAGATCTTTTAGCATTTGTTTAAAGGCTTGCCATTTACGATAACGTAATTCCCCTTCAAGAGAACGACGGTTGGCAAAAATTCCTGTACCGATCAGCGTTAATGGGCCAACGATACAGAGTACGCCTGCAACAGTCCATAATAAATAATTCAAATTCTTCGTTAAGAAGGCTGCTCCAATCGTTAAAGCTCCGATGATAACGAGTAAGCATCCTGGGAAGCCACTACGTCCTTGAGGTTCGTCTTTACCAAAACGTGTGACGCGGTATTTCTCAGCGGCTGTATCGACAGCACCCATCCATTTTTGACATTCATTGTAGTAAGTGGTTGAATGATTTTTCGCATACTTCTTCACTTGTTCCAGTTCAATCGTTGTGCTTGAACCCCCAACAACCTCAAAAAGTAAATGAAGCGCTAGTTTTTCATGACGAAGCATTTCTTTTGTATCGTCCACAAGCGTAATCGTATACGGCTCAGTATCGGATAACTTCAAGACTTTCTTACGAACAAGGTCCATTACCGTCGCGCTAAAGTCGGTCATATCTGTTTTTCCGTAAACTGCCTGATTCATGACTGCTGGAGTAATATCTTCAGGAAGTTCATATAGATGGTCTGGAATATGTTGCACTTGAGCAAGACGCTTACGGTTCGCAAAGAATCCTGTCACAAAGGCATAAACCATATTTAAGACGAGTAGAACCCACCCTACAATCATTCCGAAGAATCCTGTGTTTTTAAGGGCTTTCTCGTCATTGATGAGCTTTTCCTCTTCGGCTACGATGCGGTCAAACGCTTTTTCATTTTTCACATTTGTATTCGCATGTGTCAATGTTTGTGGGAATAACATATGGACTTCTACAAAGTCACCACTTTTATTTTCTGGAGCAGTCAAGGTTACCGAACGATAATCGTCTGCAATTTTTACATCCCCGTTTTGACCAGCACCATGTCCCCACGCACGAAGCGTTTCCCTTGAAGCTGTTCCAGGAATATTCACCTTCACCGTAATATTATGTTGGTCGATTTCCCACTCTTGTCCGACTACTTTACGGTTTAATTCGGCCGTATCTAAGTAGTTCGTAATGAGTTTTGGAATCGTATATTGGAAAGTAACTTTTAATTTCGAGCTCGTGAACGGGAAAAACACTTTGAACTGAATCTTCGAACCACTATCCGTTAATTGATACGTTCCCTTTTGCCCAGAAGTGTCCTGGTTCATTAACAGACGCCCTTCGCTTGTTTCTAAATACGCATTGACATCTGTTGGTTTCCCAAAACCAGAGTAATCCAAGTTATAGAAGACTCCGTTATACATCCCATCCGCTTGGAAGGTAATGGTTTCGAAGAACTGAACGTCCCCATTTTCTAAAATATTTGCTTCGATATCATACTTATCAACGACTAAACTTCTCGCATCAACCGTAGTACCGAGTCCCAAAAAGGTAACTAATCCTAATAAAAACGTGATGATCCAACGTTTCATTTGTTTCATATGCTCACCTCTATAAAAAAGTGTGCGATGACTGCCGACTTCCACGAAGCACTTCGCCGTCACCGTCACACAGATTGTTTTCGTTTCTTACATTACTGATCCGACAATATTTAATTTCTTCTTCAAGTAGAATTTACCAGCAAGAGCCGCAGCTCCGATGAGTAAGTACCACTCGTAACTCATCACGATGTTAATCACTGATGGGATGAATTGTTGGCTTAGCACCACTAAGATTAACCAAGCGACCATCGCTACCGTACTTACCACTAAGTAACGGATATATCCGCGTTGACCTTTTGGATTATCAAATTTCGGTGCATTTTTAGAAATCGCAAGCATGACAAATGCCCCTGCGATAAAGTTGATTAATAGTGTAAATAATCCCATTGGTTGCGTATCTGCACTTGGGTTTAACATCAACATTACTCCTGTAACAAGAGCGAATAATCCGCCGACTAAAAGTCCTCCGTCAACGGCAATTTGCCAGTCTGGAGATTTTGCGTCTGGGTCTTTTGTTGGCCCAGCTACGATTGATTGAACGCGTTCTGTTACCGTACCGAACAATTGACGAGCAGTCACACCCGCTTTTTGTTTTTCAACGATTTCTGGAAGCATTACTGATAATTCTTTTTCGATTTGCGCTTCGTCAAATCCAGCTTCTTTCAATGCGCGTTCTAATTGATAGATGTATTGTTCATTTTTATTTGTTAATTCTGCTTTTAGAGCGTCTACTGACACTACTACTTCTTCTTGTACGTTTTGTTCTGACATGCTACAATCCTCCGATAACCTTATACATTAAATCTAAAGAGCATTACGTCGCCATCTTGCACGACATATTCTTTACCTTCTTGACGAACTTTTCCGTTTTCTTTTGCAGCCGTCATACTACCGTATTCGAGTAGGTCTGCGTAGGCTACAGTTTCAGCACGGATAAATCCACGTTCGAAGTCTGAGTGGATGATTCCCGCACATTGCGGAGCTTTCATGCCGCGGCGGAATGTCCACGCGCGCACTTCTTGTTCACCCGCTGTAAAATAAGTCGCTAATCCTAATAAATGGTATGCTTTTTGGATTAAGATATCTAACCCTGAGATTTCGATACCCATTTCTTCTAAGAAGGCTTGTTTCTCTTCTTCCTCTAATTCAGCTACCTCTTCTTCGATTTTCGCACAAATCACAACGACTTCTGCATCTTCTTTTGCAGCATAGTCTTCCACTAATTGCACATATTGGTTATGGCCTCCTTCCATCACATCATCTTCTGAGATGTTTGCGATGTAAAGCATTGGTTTTGTTGTTAAAAGGAATAAGCCTTTCACGATTGGAAGTTCTTCATCTGTGAATTCAATCGTACGTGCTAATTGTCCTTCTTCTAACACAGGTTTGATTTTTTCTAAGACAGCAAGTTCTGCAACAGCGTCTTTATCTTTTGTTTTCGCAATTTTTGCCACACGCGCAATACGTTTGTCTACTGACTCAAGGTCGGCCAACACTAACTCTAGGTTGATCGTTTCGATGTCAGCGATTGGGTCAACTTTCCCAGCCACGTGTGTAATATTTTCGTCTTCAAAACAACGAACCACTTGGCAAATCGCATCTACTTGACGGATATGGCTTAAGAATTTATTTCCAAGACCTTCCCCACGGCTTGCCCCTTTAACGATCCCCGCGATATCTGTAAATTCAAATGTCGTTGGGACAGTTTTCTTTGGTTTCACTAATTCTGTTAGTTTTTGTAAACGAAGGTCTGGTACTTCTACCACTCCGACGTTTGGGTCAATCGTCGCAAACGGATAGTTCGCTGCTTCGACCCCTGCTTTTGTAATTGCATTAAATAATGTTGACTTCCCAACGTTTGGTAAGCCGACGATTCCAGCTGTTAAGGCCATTTGTCACACTCTTTCTTTATTTGTTTTCTTCGGCAACAGAAATCGTCACCTTTTTCATCTTCTTCTCGAATTCCCGTCTTGGCATGAGGACCATTTGACCACAGTGATCACACTTGATACGAATGTCCATCCCCATACGGATGATTTCCCAGGAATTCGTTTGGCACGCATGCGGTTTTTTCATTTCCACATGATCGTGTAATTGATACGTTGTTCCTGCTTTCATACAGACTCCTTTTTAATCGTCTAATTCGATTTCTAATACTTCTAAAATACGTGTTAAATCCTTTTGAGAAAGGTACTCAATCTCGATTTTTCCACGCTCGCCTTTTTCGACGATTTGCACGCTTGTTCCGAATTTATCCATTAAGCGTTCTTCTGACTCAACGATATACATAGATTTCTTCGGCTTCGCTGCTTTTTTAACAACCTTTTTGACTGGTTCATTGATGGATTGAACGAGTTGTTCCAAGGCACGAACCGTTAACCCTTCCTTCACCGCTTTTTTAGCGACCGGTAAGATTTTCGTTTGGTCTTTTAATCCAAGTAAAGTACGTGCATGCCCTGCTGACAACTCGCCGCTTTGAACAAGTTCTTGCACAGGAACTGGCAATGTTAATAAACGTAAGAAGTTTGCCACATATGAACGGCTCTTGCCGACACGGTTAGCGACTTCTTCTTGTTTTAGTTTCAATGAATCCATCAATGTGCGGTACGCCATAGCTTCATCTAGTGGTTTCAAGTTTTCACGCTGTAAGTTTTCGACAACCGCGATTTGAATCATCGTTTCTTCAGAGTAGTCACGTACGA
>CAUVJW010000058.1:0-7633 GCA_963552295.1 uncultured Streptococcus sp.
CACGTGATTGCTGGTAAAGCAGTTGCATTCCATGAAGCTCTTCAACCAGCATTTGGTGAGTATATCGAGCAAGTCGTGAAAAATGCTAAAGCTATGGCGCAAGTGTTCGAAAGAACAGTGATTCGTGCGATTTCAGGTGGTACAGATAACCATCTATTACTCCTCGATATTAAAGATACTGGATTAAACGGTAAAGAAGCGCAAGAATTACTCGACACTGTTGGAATTACAGTGAATAAAAATGCCATTCCATTTGATACATTACCACCTGTTAAAACAAGTGGAATTCGTGTCGGAACGGCAGCTATTACAACACGTGGTTTCGATGAAGCTGCGGCGAAAAAAGTAGCTGAGTTAATCCTTACAACATTAACACATCCTGAAAATGAAGAAGTATTAAATCATGTTCGTAGTGAAGTGAAACAGTTAACTGAAACTTTCAAATTATACGCGTAACGAAGTAAATGTAAAGGTTTGTTTCGGATTATGAAAATAATAATAAGTTTTCAAATTGAGACTAGATATTTAACTGATTTTTAGGTAAAATAATAGAAGTGACACTAATGTATTGGAAGGAGAATGACAAATGGGTAAATTTCACGTACTTGATCATCCGTTAATTCAACATAAATTGACAATGATTCGTCAAAAGGATTGTGGAACAAAAGTTTTCCGCGAAGTTGTAAACGAAATTTCAATGCTAATGGCTTATGAGGTTTCTAGAGATCTGCCTCTTGAAGATGTAGAAATCGAAACTCCACTTGTTAAAACAACATTGAAAACATTAGCTGGTAAAAAAGTTGCTATCATTCCGATTCTTCGAGCAGGACTTGGAATGGTTGATGGAATTCTCGAATTAATCCCAGCAGCCAAAATTGGGCATGTTGGTATGTATCGTGATCATGAAACGCTGCAACCAGTTGAGTATTTCGTGAAGTTACCTTCAGATATTTCTGAAAGACAATTGTTTGTCGTTGATCCTATGTTAGCAACTGGGGGATCTGCAGTAGCTGCTATTGACGCACTGTTGAAGCGTGGTGCACAACCTAGCTCAATTAAATTTTGCTGTCTTGTAGCTGCTCCAGAAGGTGTAGAAGTTCTACGTAAAGCCCACCCAGATATCGACATCTACGCAGCAGCGTTAGATGAAAGATTAAATGAACATGGATACATTCTTCCAGGATTAGGAGATGCTGGAGATCGTTTATTCGGAACCAAATAATAAATTTATATAGTCAACGCTTTTGCGATAGACTATTGCCACCAAATCTGACAATAATCACCGTACTGAGCGTAAAACTCAAAGTATAGGATTATTGTCAGTTTTTTATTTGGTGTAAAGGAGGGGAAATAAGAAACATGGAAGCAACGCCAAAAGTGGTTGAGATTTTTGGATTGTCGTTTTCAGTTCCGATTTTGATTTCATGTGGGGTTAGTGTTTTACTAATCGCATTGTTTACAATTTTTGCTTCAAGGAAGGTTTCGATGAAGCCTGGTAAGTTGCAAAATGCTCTGGAAGCCCTCATGGACTTCGCGAAGGGTATTGTAAACAGTGCAGTTGATGAGAAAACAGCACAAACGTATTATTTATATATTTTCTCACTGTTTTCTTTTGTACTAGTCGCTAATATGGTTGGGCTAATCATCTTTATTCACTATGAAGATCACAGCTATTTTGCCAGCCCAACAGCTAGCCCGGTAGTATGTTTAGCCTTAGCGCTAATGACAACATTAATCGCACATTATTCTGGTGTACAGAAGATGGGACTCAAAGGATATATTCAACATTCTTACTTAAGTCCGATGTCGATAATGCTCCCAATCAAATTGATTGAAGAGTTTACGAACACAATTACGTTGGCATTCCGTCTTTACGGAAATATTTATGCCGGCGAAGTGTTATTAGGATTGATTGTGATGTTCTCATCTGCAGCAGGACTAATAACCTATATTCTTGCAATACCACTAGGGGTAGTATGGCAAGGATTTTCAGTGGTAATTGGAGCTATTCAAGCGTACGTATTCTGTACGTTGACAATGGTTTACATCTCACATAAAGTAATGAAACATTAATTTTTAAGAAATGAGGAATTTATAATGACAGAATTAGCAGCAGCAATCGCAGTAGCAGGAGCAGCTTTAGCAGCAGCCTTTGGTAACCAAGCAGTTATCGTAAAAACAATTGAATCAATGACACGCCAACCAGAAATGAGCAATGAATTACGTTCAACAATGTTCATCGGGGTTGCCTTAATCGAAGCGATGCCAATCTTCGCCGTATTAATCGCTCTTATCCTTGTATTCGTTAAATAATCCAACAAATGGAATTATTGTCGTAAAGGAGGGGTGAGAGATGTTTGAAGTAATGTTATCAGGTAATGTCAGTACAATTTTAGGCGATACTTTAGCCGTATTAATTTCATTTACGTTGTTACTATTCTTGGTGAAATTCTTTGTTTGGGATAAAGTGAATGCCATGTTAGAAGCACGTCGAGATAAAATCGCTAAAGATTTAGACGAAGCTGCTGAGAAAAGAAAATCAGCGGAAGAAATTCAGGCTAATGCCAACGAAATTATTCATAACGCAGAGAAAAAAGGTGGAGAAATCTTAGATAACGCTCGTGAAGCAGCTTCAAAAACGCAAGATGAAATGATTAAAGAAGGTAAAGATGTGGTCTCTCGCATGAAAGCAGATGGGCAACGTGAAGTGGATTCAATGAAACAACGTGCCATCGCACAAGTGCAAGATGATATTGTAGACCTATCAGTTCAACTTGCTAGTCAAATTCTTGAACAAGAAGTGACAAAAGAAAAACATCAAGAAGTCATTGAAGCCTTCATTAAGGGGTTGGAAAAATAATGGTTAAATATCATAAAGATATCGTTAAAGAAGCCAGCCATTTCTATGCAAAGGCAAAATACGAAGGTCACTTAGAGCAAGTGACAAAAGAACTTCAAGCTATTTTAGATGGAATTCAAAATACTTCGACATTCAGACAGATGATGCATTTAGAGCATGTCTCTTATGATAAAAAATTATCTGTATTAGAATCTGCATTTGGACATTTATCAAAAGAAACACAAGAGTACTTAGCAACGTTCCCGTCTGAAGATGGATCGATGAATATTGTAGAAGCACTCGAAGCGTTCTTAGATATATACAATGCCAATAAATTAGAGATTGTTTCTGCAATTCCTTTGACGGATGACCAGATTGATCGTATTGCAACAGCGTTCCAAAATAAAACACATAAAGAATTTGATTCTTGGGTGAATACCGTAGATCCTTCAGTGATTGGTGGCGTTCAGTTGAAGACAAAAGAATATTTGTTAGATGGAACAATTGCAAACAAACTAAAACAATTCAAAGAGAAAATTAGCCAAACAGGATTAAAGAGGTGAGATGGCATAAATGGAAATGAGTAATATTACAGCGAGAATTCGTGACCAAATCGCTTCTTTTGAAACGAAAGAACAAATTGAAGAAATCGGTGAGGTTTCCTTCATCGGGGACGGAATTGCTCGTGTCATCGGTCTTACAAATGTAATGGCTGGAGAATTAGTAGAATTTGAAAACGGCGCCTACGGGATGGCCCAAAACTTAGAAAAAAACGATGTCGGTGTCATCATCTTCGGAGGATATGAAAATATCCATGAAGGAGAACCTGTTAAACGTACAGGACGTATCCTTGATGTTCCAGTAGGAGATGCATTGATTGGTCGTGTTGTAGATGCGTTAGGTCGTCCAATTGACGGTCTTGGTGCTATCGAAACAACGAAAAAACGTCCAGTAGAAAATGAAGCACCTGGTGTTATGCAACGTCAAAGTGTAAAACAATCATTACCTACAGGATTAAAAGTAGTCGATGCCTTAGTTCCAATCGGTAAAGGACAACGTGAGTTAATCATCGGTGACCGTAAGACTGGTAAAACAAGTATCGCAGTAGATACTATTTTGAACCAAAAAGGCAAAAATACATTATGTATTTATGTAGCAATTGGACAAAAAGAATCTACGGTTAAAGCTCTTGTAGAAACATTAAAACGCTATGGGGCAATGGAATATACAACGGTTGTATCAGCAAGTGCTTCTCAACCAGCACCAATGCTTTATATTGCACCATATGCAGGTACTGCAATGGGTGAAGAGTGGATGTATCAAGGACGCGATGTATTAATCGTGTACGATGATTTATCAAAACAAGCTGCGGCATATCGTGAAATTTCCCTATTACTTCGTCGTCCACCAGGTCGTGAAGCTTATCCAGGGGATGTATTCTACTTGCACTCACGTTTACTAGAACGTGCAGCAAAATTAAGTGATGAATTAGGAGCAGGGTCATTAACAGCCTTACCAATCATCGAAACACAAGCCGGAGATATTTCTGCATATATCCCAACAAACGTAATCTCTATTACAGATGGACAAATCTTCTTAGAAAGTGATTTATTCTACTCAGGGGTACGTCCAGGGTTATCTGCCGGATTATCTGTATCTCGTGTTGGGGGTTCTGCCCAAATTAAAGCGATGAAGAAAGTTTCTGGTACATTACGTATCGACTTAGCAAGTTACCGTGAGTTAGAAGCCTTCACTCAATTTGGTTCTGACTTAGATGCGGCAACTCAACAAAAATTAAATCGTGGTAAACGTACGGTAGAAGTCTTGAAACAAGATGTTCACCAACCATTACCAATCGAATATCAAGTATCGATTTTATTTGCTTTAACACATGGTTTATTAGATGCGATTCCAATCGACCGTATTAAACCATTTGAAAAAGCGTTATATCAACATTTAGAAAGCGAACATAGAGATTTATTAAATGAAATCCGCGATCAACATGTGATTTCGGATGAAGAGAAATTCTACAAAGTAATTGAGAATTTCAAACAAATTCATTTATTTGAACGTGTTCAATAAGCGTAGAAAGGAGAGGTGACCTGAATGACGGCTTCCTTAAATGATTTAAAGAAGAGAATTGTTTCAACAAAGAAAACAAGTCAAATCACTAGCGCCATGCAGATGGTCTCTGCAGCAAAATTAGCCAAATCAGAGCAAGCAGTGCGTCACTATCAAGACTACGCTCAAAAAATCCGTGAAGTTGTAACTCACTTACTATACGCAAATCACAATAAAGAAGAGATTATCGATGAAACGTCAGAGGACGGAGAAGTAGTAACTTCTTTTATCGACTATCACGACTTATTAATTGAACGTCCGGTTAAAAAGACTGGATACTTAGTGATTTCATCTGACCAAGGACTTGCTGGGAGTTACAACTCTTCCATTTTCCAAGCAACAAGAGAAATGTTAGAGTTAGACCACCAGTCTAAAGATGAATATGTCATCTTAACGATTGGGGATGCTGCAAGTCGCTTCTTCAAGAAGATGGGAGTCGATGTACGTCTTGAAATTAATGACGTGTCGGATATTCCAACCTTTGAAGAAGTAAGAAAGATTGTGTCAAGTGCGGTCCAAATGTTCCGTGACGGTGAATTTGATGAGTTTTACGTTTGCTATAATCACCATGTAAACGCACTTTTATCAAATTACCGTGTTGAAAAAATGTTACCAATTATCGACTTGGACGCGGAAGAAGCAAAAGAGTACGAATTGGATTATATTTTCGAACCAAATAAGGAAATTATTATGGACATCTTGCTTCCACAATATGCAGAATCGCTTATTTACGGAGCCATTATCGATGCCAAATCAGCAGAACATGCATCTCGTATGACTGCAATGAGAAGTGCAACTGATAATGCTAAAGATTTAATCAGTAACTTAACACAAGATTTGAACCAGAGACGACAAGCGCAAATTACACAAGAAATTACAGAAATTGTCGGTGGAGCAGCCGCTCTGGAAGAACATTAGGATTTTAGAAGGAGGAAAATGGATTGAGAACTGGAAAGATTTTACAAGTTGTAGGGCCAGTTGTAGACGTGGTATTTCCTTTAGAAGAAGGCGTTCCAGATATTCATAATGCATTACAAGTTGTGAAAACAGCCAATGATGGTAGCGAAAAAACTGTTACTTTGGAAACAGCTGTAGAATTAGGGGATGGTGCAGTTCGTACAATCGCCATGGAATCTACAGATGGTTTGCAACGTGGCATGAAAGTGGTGGACTTAGGACGCACAATTAGCGTTCCTGTGGGACCTGAAACATTAGGTCGTGTATTCAACGTTCTTGGAGACACGATTGACTTGAAGGAACCATTCCCAGAAGATTTCACAAGACATGAAATTCATAAACCAGCACCAAAATTTGAAGAATTAAACAGTCAATATGAAATTCTACAAACAGGAATTAAAGTTATTGACCTTTTAGCACCATATCTTAAAGGTGGTAAAATCGGTTTATTCGGTGGTGCCGGTGTAGGGAAAACCGTATTAATTCAAGAATTGATTCATAATATTGCCGAAGAACTTGGTGGTATTTCAGTATTTACAGGGGTAGGGGAACGTACTCGTGAAGGGAACGATCTTTACCATGAAATGCAAGATTCAGGTGTATCTGCTAAAACAGCGATGGTGTTTGGACAAATGAACGAACCACCAGGAGCTCGTATGCGTGTAGCACTAACAGGGTTAACGATTGCGGAATACTTCCGTGATATTGAAAAACAAGACGTACTTTTATTTATCGATAACATTTATCGTTTCACACAAGCAGGTTCAGAAGTATCAGCCCTGCTTGGACGTATGCCTTCTGCCGTTGGGTATCAACCAACACTTGCGACAGAAATGGGTCAATTACAAGAACGTATCAGTTCTACTAAAGACGGATCGATTACATCTATTCAAGCGATTTACGTGCCAGCCGATGACTATACTGACCCGGCTCCAGCAACAACATTCGCTCACTTAGATGCAACTACAAACTTAGAGCGTCGTTTAACAGAACAAGGGATTTATCCAGCGGTGGATCCACTTGCTTCAACTTCAAGTGCTCTAACTCCAGAAATTGTTGGGGAAGAACACTATGAAGTAGCGATGAAAGTACAACAAATGCTTCAACGTTATCGTGAATTACAAGACATCATTGCCATCTTAGGGATTGATGAATTGTCAGATAGCGAAAAAGTCATTGTAAACCGTGCAAGAAGAATTCAATTCTTCTTATCACAAAACTTCCACGTTGCCGAAGCATTTACAGGACAACCTGGTTCATACGTTCCAATTAAAGATACGGTTCGCGGATTTAAAGGAATTATTGACGGTTTATATGATGATATTCCAGAAGATATGTTCCGTAACGTAGGACCAATCGAAGACGTGATTAAAAAAGCTAAAGCAGCAGGGTTTTATGGAGGAAACTAAAGATGGCTGAACATGAATTACTGGTCGTTGTCACAACACCAGAAGGAAAAGTGTATAACCATCGTTCCTATTCTGTGAGTGCCGATGCAGTCGATGGCGGAATCACCATACTACCGCATCATGCTCCAATCATGCTTCCTTTAAAAATCGGTGCACTTCGAGTGAAACGATTCTTAGAGGATTCACCAACTGATTATATTGCAATCGGTGGTGGAGTAATGGAAGTGCGGGATAATGTCGTAACGATTATTGCCAACGTGGCTGAGCGTGCAAGAGACATTGACGTGACTCGTGCAGAACAAGCCAA
>CAUVJW010000059.1:0-7576 GCA_963552295.1 uncultured Streptococcus sp.
GTAGTTGTTGTCGTTGTAGTTGTTTCTTCCTCTTTAGGAGTATCTTTCACATGTAAGATGCTTCCATCTTTACCAAGAGTTACTGTATATTCAGTTTCATCTAATTCGTAACCTTCTGGAGCAGTTTTCTCTTTAATCTTGAATTCTTTACCAGCATATTTTTCATCGAATTGTGATGAAACCGCATGACCTTCTTCGTCAGTAGTCACTTCAACTGTATTTCCATCTGGATCTGTAATGACATATACAGCACCTTGAACAGGATTCAATGTTTTCTCGTCTACTTTGCTCACTTTAACTGTGTAAGCACTCGTTGCTTCGATTGTACCTGAGAAGAGTGAAGTTGCACTTGCTGTGAATGTTGTTTCAGTCGTATTTGTACGACGAGTGACAGGTGTACCGTCTGCTTTTGCTACAGAAACCATATTTTGAACTTTACTTCCATCATTTGGAGTTGTTGTGTCATAAGTGACATAGTATTTTTTAGTTCCATCTTTGAATGTGATTGTAAAGTTCGTATAGTTTTCATTCCAGTTTACTGTGTAGTCAGTTCCTTCTACTAATTGTACGAAATCCGATTCTTTACCAGATGTTGTTTCGTTCATTGAAGGTGCATTGTACACGACTAATGATTCAGGAATATATTGAATCGAAGCAGTAGATGGGTCACTTGGCAATGTATCAGTTAATACTAAGTTTTCCCCTAAGTTATCTCCACTCGTGTTTACACGTACTTTCCATTCTGAAACATATTGGCCAGAACCTTTTGAACCTGCAGCTTCTAATTTTGCTGATGTCCAAGCTTTATTAGCTGCTTGCCCACCAATTTTTGCAAAGTTTTCTTTACCAATTGGATCTGTTTCATTTGAAAGAGTTTGGACATTATGCGTTTGCGTAATTGTTGTCTGCATTGAAGGTGAATCAAATGTTACTGGTTGGTTCGAAACATTCTTCTTATATAAGAAGTTTAGCGCCAAAGTTCCTTTGACCTCTTTGACTGTATCCGCACCTTTTGCTGCTAAATATTGGTCAAGGTTCTTCAGTGTGACTGTAATCGTCCCACCTTGGTTATCTCCATGGCCTTCAAAATGTGCATCCGCAATTGGTACATTCGTTGCTAAATCAACTAATTCCACGTCATGATTATCGTAGAATGTAATCTCAGCAGGAACTTCTAATTTAAAGAAATCACCATTTTGAATATCTCCATTGTAATGCTCTAAGTCGAACAGCGCTCTTAATTTATAGGCTCTATTTGTAAGGATTTGATAGACTCCATTTGCATCTGGACTTAATTTTGTATCCGATTGATCAAGAAGTTCTAACCCTGAAATTACGTTTTGAAGTTCTTTTCCTTCAGCTGCTTTTGCTGAAGTGTTTCCTAAAAACACCAATGATAAAATCACCAATAAAGTTGCGAATAAACCAAACCATTTACTCTTTTTCTTCATAAAAACCCTTCTTTCTTTTAACCGTTTTCACTATCGTACCACAAACTTCATACTAAAGGCAAAAAATAGAGCAAGTGGAATAATTTCCACTTACTCTACGCGCCAATCGATTGGCGTTTGACCTGTTTTTTCTAAAAAATCATTAATTTGACTAAATGGTTTACTTCCAAAAAATCCGCGGTAAGATGACAACGGACTTGGATGTGGTGCCTTCAAAATCAAATGATTCGGATTGGTAATCAGCTTCTCTTTCGATTGTGCTGGTTTCCCCCACAATACAAAGACGATTGGATGGTCACTTTGATTAAGAGAAGTAATGACTGCATCGGTAAAAGTTTCCCACCCTTGACCACGATGGCTATTCGCCTCGTGTGCACGAACCGTTAATACCGTGTTCAAAAGCAACACTCCTTGTTTTGCCCAAGCGGTTAAATCTCCACTCTTTGCAACAGGAATGCCAAGGTCGCTTTCAAGTTCCTTATAAATATTCAGTAATGAAGGTGGCAAGGCGATTCCTTTTTGCACAGAGAAACTAAGGCCATGTGCTTGGTTATCACCATGATATGGATCTTGACCAAGAATAACCACTTTCACGTTATCAAAGGGTGTCAGTTCCAAGGCCTTAAAGACATTCTCTGCAGCTGGAAACACTTTATGATGATTTCGCTCGCTCTGTTCAAATGAACGTACTGCATGGAAATACTCTTTTTCCTTCTCCCCTCCAATGACATCATGCCATGTTGTCATAGAGTTTCCTCTTTTCTCTCGTAGATTTCAAACGTATGCGGATAGACATTTTTCTCATCCACTTCTCCTTCGAGTGATTTTACTTTAATAAAATCGCCCCACGGAAAATCGGTTGGAAAATACGTATCCCCTTCAAATGTATGATGGATTCTTGTGCAATAAAGCAGTTCTACATGGTCTTTTAAAAGACGATAGACTTCGGCACCACCACACACATAAATGTCCTCGTGTTTGGCATCTTCGATAATATCATCGATTTCGGTCACGACTTCAGCGCCTGGCACTTCATAATCGTCACTTCTTGTAAGAAGAATGGTTTGACGCCCTGGAAGCAAGCGACTCCCCATCCCCTCGAACGTTTTACGTCCCATGAGAATGGTTTGTCCCATCGTTACTTCTTTAAAGAATTTCAAATCATTTGGTAATCGCCATGGAAGCGTATTGTCTTTTCCAACAAGTCCTTGTTCATCTTGAGCCCAAATATAAATTAACATCTGTTTCCTCCAGTATTACACGGCAATCGGTGCTTTAATCGTTGGATGTGGATTATATCCTTCTACAATCACATCATCAACATCGATTTCAAACATTGATTTTTCAGGATGTTTTAATACAAGTGTTGGTAATTCTCTTTCTTCACGCGCTAATTGCGTCTCTACTTGTTCCATATGGTTTAAGTAGATGTGCGCATCGCCTAATGTATGAACGAATTCGCCAACTTCTAAACCAACTTCATTTGCGATTAAATGTGTTAATAAAGCGTAACTTGCAATATTGAACGGCACTCCTAGGAACACATCCGCACTACGTTGGTATAATTGGCAGCTTAATTTACCATCAGCCACATAGAATTGGAACATTGTGTGGCATGGAGGAAGCGCCATGCTAGGCACATCTTCTGGATTCCATGCGGATACAATCATACGACGTGAATCTGGAGAATTCTTCAATAAGTTAAGTAAGTCTGCGATTTGGTCAATCGTTTCACCCTTTGTGGTTTTCCAGTGACGCCATTGGGAACCATAAATATTACCAAGTTCACCGAATTCAGCCGCAAACGCATCATCCGTTAAGATTTTTTCACAGAAGTCTTTCTTCACTTCTTGGTATACTTCGTTAAACGCTTCGTCTTCTAAGCAGCGACGTCCAAAGTCTGTCATATCAGGACCAGTATATTTTGGAGAAGAAACATAACGCTCAAACGCCCATTCATCCCAGATGTGATTGTTATGTTCTAATAAGTATTTGATATTTGTATCTCCGTGTAAGAACCATAACAACTCGCTCTTAATTAAACCGAACGCCACACGTTTTGTTGTTAAAAGAGGAAATCCTTTTTGCAAGTCAAAACGCATTTGGTAGCCAAACACACTTTTTGTACCTGTACCAGTACGGTCCGTTTTTGTGGTTCCTTCTTCTAAAATCTTTCTTAGTAAGTCTTTATATTGTTTCGTCATATCTGTTCCTTTCTTTAATTCCCTGCTAATTCTGCTAAATATTCCCAACGTTCGTAAGCTTTACTTGCCGCTTCTTCCGTCTTGTCTAATTCCTCTTGTAATTCTTGTAGTTTGGCAAAATCTTGTGCATGTACACTCATTTCCTCTTGCAAGAATTCTAGTTTTTCTTCGAGTTCTTGAATGGTGCCTTCAATCGTCTCCCATTCCTTCTTCTCTTGATACGTCATCTTCTTCGCCGGAGCTACTTTTGGTGCCTCCACTTTTGGCTCTTCCACCTTAGGAGCTTCCACCAAAACTTTTGCCAGTGTCTTTTCTTGTTCTAAATACTCACTCATCGATCCGTAGAAGAGTTCTGTTTGCCCTTCGCCTCGGATGACAAATAATTGGTCGACCGTCTTATCTAGGAAGTAACGGTCATGCGATACGATAAGAACCGCCCCATTAAATGACTCTAAGAAGTCTTCGAGTACGGTTAATGTATCGATATCCAAGTCGTTCGTTGGTTCGTCTAATAATAACACATTTGGTTTTGTCATTAATAAGCGAAGTAAGTAGAGTCGTCTTCTCTCTCCCCCAGACAAGGTATGGATATACGCTCCATGTAAATGTCTTGGGAATAAGAAGGTCTCGAGTAATTCTGAAATCGATGCTACTTCTCCGTTTTCACGTTTAATCTCTTCCGCTTCTTCTCGTAAATATTGGATTAGCTGTTTATCCATTGGAATATCTTCATCTTGTTGTTTATAGTACGCGATTCGAACGGTCTCGCCGACAACAAATTGCCCACTATCAAATGGAATCTGTCCAGCAATAGCGTTTAGAAAAGTAGATTTTCCAACACCATTCACCCCAGCAATCCCGACACGGGCTTGACTTTGAATAATCCAATCTAGATTCTTCACAATGGACTGCCCATTGATTGAAAGGCTGGCATCTTCTAATTGGAAGACACGTTTTCCAATACGAGCTTGATCAAACTCCATCACTAGTTTCTCTTTTGAAGTAGTTTGCTTCACATCTTTTTCTAATGCTTCAAAACGATGAATTCGAGCCTGTTGCTTCGTTGAACGAGCCTGTGCTCCTTGACGCATCCATTCTAGTTCACTCAAGTACAATCGTTTTTGCTTTTGACTCATACGTGCTGCGATTTGTTCTCGTTGGCTTCGTTGCTCTAAGTACGATTCATAATTCCCTTCATACGCTTCGATTCTACCGTTCACGAGTTCAAACATATGCGTCACCGCACGTTCTAAGAAGTAACGGTCGTGAGTCACGAGCATCATCGCACCTTTGTAATTGGCTAAATATCCTTCTAACCATTCGATGGCTTCTAAGTCTAAGTGGTTCGTTGGTTCATCGAGCAATAGTAAATCCGGTTCTTCCATCAATACTTTTGCAAGTCCCACACGTTTCTTCTGACCACCAGAGAGTGTGCCCACTTCTTTCTGGATATCCGTTAGTCCCATCTTTTGGAGAATAGTCTTGATTTGAACTTCCACTTGCCATCCATCGATTTCATTCATCTTTTGCTCTAAGACACTGTATCGTTTTGTAAGGCTTTCTGACGTTGGATTTTCTCGTAATTGTTCCACCACTTCTTCAAAGTCATGAACGACTTTTAATGTTGGATGGTCGCCTTTATACAAGGCCTCAAAAATCGAATCTTCATCATCCAATTCTGGTTGCTGAGATAAATATCCAATTCTGTAATCGTTAGACGTTGTGATGTCTCCTGATTCAGCAAAATCAACTCCTGCAAGAATGGATAATAATGTACTCTTCCCAGTCCCATTTTGACCGATTAAACCAACGTGTTCTCCTTCGTTAATAATAAAGGATACGTCTTCTAATAATGATTTCGCACCATAAGATTTTTTTAAATGATCGACTCTAAAATCTTTCATGCAAACTCCTTTCAAGTCTCTTAATATAACCCTTGAATTTTCCCATTGTCATCAACACTAATTCCAAGTGCTGCCGGAATTTTAGGAAGTCCCGGCATTGTTAAAACTGTTCCCGTTAATGCGACAATAAATCCAGCACCAAGCTTAGGGACGAAAGAACGAATCGTAATATCGAAATCGGTTGGTCGTCCTTTTAACTTCGCATTATCCGAGAATGAGTATGGTGTTTTGGCAATACACACATTCAGATGGTTCCATCCCAGTTTTTCGAATTCCTTCAATTGTGTAAGGGCTTCGTCTGAATAATGAACGTTTGTCGCACCATAAACGTTCTTCGCAATCGTCTCGACTTTTTCTTGGATTGTCGCACTCATATCGTAAGTTGGTTGAAAAGTAGCGTTGTTCTCACATAATTCGACGACTTTCTCTGCTAGTGCGATACCGCCCCGACTTCCATGTTTCCACACACTCGTAAGAACACAATCCACACCCATCTCACGGCATAATTCCATAAAGAGGGCTTGTTCATCTTTTGTATCTGTTAAAAATTCATTTAAGGCTACAACAACTGGTAAGCCATATGCTTGTACGTTTTCGATATGTTTTCGTACATTTTTGAAACCTTCACGAACCGCCTCGAGATTCTCACCAAGTGCGAGTTCATCTAGCGCAACGCCACCATGCATTTTCGTCGAACGAATGGTCGCTACAAGCACAACTGCATCTGGATGTTTTCCAAGAACAGGAACTTTAATATCGAGGAACTTCTGTGCACCAAGGTCAGCACCGAACCCTGCTTCGGTCACGACATAGTCTGCAAGCGTCAATGCCATTCTCGTTGCCACGACACTATTACAGCCATGCGCGATATTAGCAAATGGTCCTCCATGAACAATGGCTGGTGTTTCTTCCAATGTCTGCACAAGGTTAGGCTTCATCGCCTCTTTGAGTAATGCGGTAATTGCACCTTCCGCACCTAAATCAAACACGGTAACAGGTTCTCCTGACTTTGTATACGCTACGAGAATATTTGAAACGCGTCGTTGCAAGTCGCTTAAATCACTCGCCAGGCAAAGAATCGCCATCATTTCAGTTGCGACCGTAATATCAAAACCGTCTTTACGAGGTGTTCCATTCACTGAACCTCCCAGTCCGATTTCAATTTCTCGCAACGCTCGGTCATTTAAGTCCAAGGCCCGCTTCCAAATAATGCGGTTAGGATCGATTTCTAATTCATTTCCTTGATGTATATGATTGTCGATGATGGCAGATAACAGATTTGTTGCTGTCGTTAGGGCATGCATGTCCCCTGTGAAATGCAAATTGATTTCTTCCATGGGAACAACTTGCGCATAACCTCCACCTGTAGCTCCCCCTTTGAGCCCAAGAGTTGGCCCTAGAGATGGTTCACGAAGTGCAATGGCGGTTTTCTTTCCAATCGCTGTTAATGCGTCTCCAAGGCCAACTGTTACTGTAGACTTTCCTTCTCCAGCAGGAGTCGGATTCATCGATGTCACTAAAATGAGTTTCCCAAAATTCTCTGGGTTATGAATATCAGTCTTATCAATCTTGGCTTTGTATTTTCCATAGGGTTCCACTTCATCAGGTGTTAAATGAAGCTTTTCAGCAATCACCGTGATGGGTTGCATTTGGTTTTCTTGTGCAATTTTAATATCTGTTTTCATGAGGTCACCTCGCTTGATGCATATTCGTTTTATTATACCATAATTTGAAGCAAAAAAAGAATGAGGATGCAATACACCCTCATTCATCTCTTATGATTTTAGTCTTCTTTTTTCTTGAATCCTAATACTCCAAAACCTGTTAACATTGCTGCAATTGCTGCACCAGTTAGAGAAGCCGTAGCTCCTGTATTTGGTAATTCTTCTTGTTTTGGTTCTTCTGGCGTACTAGTTGTTGTTTCTGCTGTTGTTTCTACTGTTGTTTCTGCTGTTGTTTCTACTGTTGTTTCTGCTGTTGTTTCTGCTGTTGTTTCTGCTGTTGTTTCTGCTGTTGT
>CAUVJW010000060.1:0-7554 GCA_963552295.1 uncultured Streptococcus sp.
TACGTATTGATGTGCGACGTGAACACTTAATGGTGAGTCTGAAGACAATCCAAGGAGCAGGAGGACTTCCTGTTGGAACAAGTGGTCGTGTGATGCTGATGCTGTCTGGCGGGATTGATTCGCCGGTAGCAGGATATCTTGCGATGAAACGTGGAATGGAAATTCAATGCGTGCACTTTGCGAGCCCACCGTATACGAGCCCACAAGCGTTAGAGAAAACAAAACTCTTAGCAGCTAAAATTGCTCGTTTCGGTGGAAGTATTCAATTCTTAACGGTACCTTTTTCAAGAATTCAAGAGGAAATCAAGAAGAGTGTACCGGAAGCATATTTAATGACAATTATGCGTCGTTTCATGCTTCGTATTACGGATCAACTTAGAGAAAATGCACGTGCTCTTGCGATTGCCAATGGGGAATCAGTGGGGCAAGTGGCTTCTCAAACATTAGATAGTATGGTGGCGATTAATGATGTCACGAACACACCAATTATTCGTCCAGTAGCTACAATGGATAAACTCGATATTATTAAAGTTGCTGAAGAGATTGATACATTCGAGTTATCGATTCAACCGTTCGAGGATTGTTGTACGGTGTTTGCGCCGCCAAGTCCTAAGACAAAACCGAAACTGGAGAAGGCTCGTCAATATGAAGCACGTCTTGATGTGGAAGGGTTAATTAAAGAGGCTGTAGAGGGGACAGTGATTGAAGAAATTACTGCAAACTATACAACTCCAGTAGAAACAGCAAGTCAAGAGATTGACGATTTATTTTAAGATAAAAAGAAGCGATGCTATTCCGTTTGGAGTAGCATCGCTTTTTGTTGTTTTATTGGAAGTATTCTTTAAGCGCGTTTGCAATACTTTTTGCGATGTTTTGTTGATATTCTTCAGAAGAAATCACCTTGTTATCGCCTTGGTTATTTAAATATCCAAGTTCTAAAAGAATCGATGGACGAGCATTATCACGAAGAACCATGAAGTTTTGGAATCTGCTTCCTTGGTTTTTCAATGGTAGGTTTCGAGATAAGTATTTATTCACTGTCTGACTGAGACTTTCGCTCTTATCACTGTAGTAGTAGGCTGTTGTTCCGCTTGCACTATCATCTTCAGACGAGTCAAAGTGAATACTAATAAATGCATTTGCATTATTTTTATTACTAATTTCAGCACGTTCAGCAAGTGAAACAGAAGTATCGCTTGTTCTAGTTAAGATAACTTTTGCTCCCATTGCTTCGAGTTCTTTCTTCACAAGTAGAGCAGTTGTTAATGTATGGTCTGCTTCGTGTTTTTCACTGAAGTTTACAACAGCACCTGGATCTTCACCACCGTGCCCTGGATCGATGACAATTGTTGCATTTTTAATCCCTTGAGGAATCGTTTCATCTGTTTCGATTCCAGCAAAGTTTGTAGTCACTAGCCAGTAAGGAATATATCCGTATTTTCCATTACCAACAGATACTTTATAGAAATCGCCTTCGCGGTCTTCATACACAAATTGTGTTCCTTTATCTACTGTACCGATTAACTCGGAAGTGACGTTGGAAGCTGAGTAAATAGGTGTTTCTTTTAGTTTTGTCACAAACATCTTGTTAGAGTCAATGGTTGTTGGAAGACTAGCTTGTTTGTTGAGAATTTCTTGAATCAATTCAATCGCGTAGTTTGTAGAGTCACTATCCACATAACCTTCTTTATCAAAGTAACGAACTTTTAAGACTTTATCGTTCAATTCTTCAATGAGGTAGAAGAGTTCACCATTTGGAATTGTTAAGAGAACTTTCGAATTTTCATCCTGTGTTTCGCGTAATTTCAATCCGCCAGAAGCATATCCTTTCATCATCGTAGTAAGAAGGATATCTTTATCCTCGATATAGGCCACTTGATCGTCATATTGAACTTGAATCCAACCGTTGTCGAGTTTATGCAAGGCCAACAAGTATTGGTTCTTCGTAATTTCACCAACTGGAATGCCTTTAGCATCCATCGTATGGTATACCTTTAACGCCTTATCGCTTGTATTGACTGCGAATTCTACAATTTTATTTTTAACCACTGTAGATGTTTGAGTAGCCGTGTTGCCACTATTCGTATCGGAATTAGCTTGGTGCGTATTTGCTTGCGGTTTTATTGTTGAACTTTCACTTACTAATGGATATGCGATGATCCACAGAAGTAGAAGAGAAACAAGAAAGCCCAGCAGTTGCTGTATATTTTTCTTCTTAAAGAATTTCAGTAATGAATCCATAAGGGCTCCTTTTTATTTGTATATTTCTCCCTTATTATACCAATAAAAGCGCTATTTGTGTATAAAAAATTGCTTACAGCTTGATTGCAGAAGAATTATTTTAGTAAAATAATAGAGAATAATGAAATATTTGGAGGATGATTATGTTAATTGGGTCTCACGTTTCGATGAGCGGAAAAGAAATGCTCTTGAATTCAGCAAAGGAAGCAGCAAGTTATAATGCAAATGTCATGATGGTTTATACAGGTGCTCCGCAAAACACAAGAAGAAAACCAATTGAAGAGTTAAATGCAGAAGCTGGGAAACAGTACATGAAAGAACATGGCATTGAAGAAGTTGTTGTCCATGCGCCTTATATTATTAACTTAGCCAACACTACAAAAGAAGGTTATATTGATTTTGCAATCGAATTTTTAAGAGAAGAATTGAAACGTTCAGAGGCGGTTGGCGCTACACAAGTTGTTCTACATCCTGGTTCTCACGTAGGGGCTGGTGTGGATGTAGGTTTAAATCAAATCATCTACGGATTAAACCAAGTTCTAACGAAAGACCAAAAAGTTCAAATCGCATTAGAAACAATGGCAGGTAAAGGGACAGAGCTAGCTCGTACATTCGAAGAATTAGCGCGTATTATCGACGGAGTGACGCACAATGAACATTTATCCGTAACGTTTGATACATGTCACGTTCACGATGCAGGATATGATATTAAAAATGATTTATCAGGAGTATTAACTCATTTTGATAAAACAGTAGGCCTTGACCGTATTAAAGTACTTCATGTGAATGATTCGAAAAATCCGGTTGGAGCTCATAAAGATAGACATGAGAACTTTGGTTTTGGAGAAATCGGATTTGAAGCGCTCATGAACGTCATCAATATTCCTGAATTTAAAGATCTTCCAAAAATTCTTGAAACGCCATGGATTAAACTGGGAGACAAAGTGCAAATTGCACCTTACAAAAAAGAAATTGAAATGATTCGTTCTGGAAAATTCGATTCGCAATGGATTGAAGAGTTATTAAAGCAAGAAAGAGGGAAATAATATGCATTCGCACGATCATTGCTGTGGTCACGAAAATTGTGATCATAAAGAACAACATCATCATAACCATTCCCATAATCATGTGGAAGAGGCATTAGAAATTTTAAAAGAAGCGGGTTATAAACATACGAATAAACGTCAACGCCTTGTTGAAATTTTAAATGATGCCAACCGTTACTTATCAGCAAAACAAGTGCAAGAATTAATTGCACCTGAATTCCCACAATTAAGTTATGATACAATTTATCGTAATTTATATACCTTTGTACAATTAAATATTTTAGAAGAGACAGAGCTGAACGGAGAAAAACTATTTAGATTCCGTTGCCAAGCTCATGGCCATCATCATCATTTCATTTGCGAAAAATGTGGTAGCACAAGAGAGATTGATATGTGCCCAATGGATTTCTTTAAAGATCAATTAGAAGGATGCGAAATTCATTCTCATCGTTTTGAAATTTTTGGTCTTTGCGAAAAGTGCGCGGCAAAAGCGTAGTTTAAGGCTTTCCTAAAAAAGTTACAAGAACCTTAGTAAAGTTGATTGACATTTTATGGAACCTTTCCTATAATAAAAAAAGGACATTTCGTTTGTTTGGTTATTCTATTCAAAAGAAAACAGTTACTTTTTATTGCTCGGAGGGAGGGAATAGGATATGTCAAAAACAGTTGTTCGTAAAAACGAATCACTTGATGATGCTCTTCGTCGCTTCAAACGTACTGTTTCTAAAACCGGAACTTTACAAGAGGCTCGCAAACGTGAGTTTTATGAAAAACCAAGTGTAAGACGTAAGAAAAAATCAGAGGCAGCTCGTAAACGCAAGTTCTAGTCAACTCTGTGTATCATAGACTATGTCAGGCTGGGGCTATTAGTCCCAGTCTTTTTTTATCAATCAAACGAAATTATAAGAATGGAGAGATTATAATGTCATTAAAAGAAACAATTAATAACGATATCAAAACAGCGATGAAAGCTAAAGATAAAGAAACATTAGCAGTATTACGTATGATTAAAACAGCGATTCAAGCTGCTGAAATTGACAAAAAATCAGATTTAACACCTGAAGAAGAATTAACCATTTTATCACGCGAAGCAAAACAACGTCGTGATTCGATTGCTGAATTTGAAAAAGCAAATCGCCCAGAATTAGTTGAAAAAACACAAGGCGAATTAGCGATTGTTGAGAAATACTTACCAGCGCAACTTTCATTAGAAGAAGTTAAAGCTAAAATTGCTGAAATTGCTGAGCAAGTAGGAGCAAAGACACAGAAAGAATTTGGTAAATTAATGGGTGCTGTAATGCAAGCTCTTAAAGGGCAAGCGGACGGTAATGTTATTAAAGAACAAGTAAAAGCACACTTAAATAAATAAGTGTGGATTGGAGGATAACTGATTGGAAAAAGAAACCGTAAAAGCAAGTGTTGAATTAAGCGATAATCCTCAATTAATTCAATTATTTGGTTCTCAAGATCAGAATATTCGTTTTATTGAAGATTCATTCCAAGTACAAATTACCCATCGTGGGGAGCAACTCTTTATTACTGGAGAAGAAGAGGTTGTTTCGCAAGTAAAAGAACTGCTTAATCAGATTCAAGACTTAATTGCACGTGGAATCAGTATTTCAAAAACTGATATCATTACGGCTGTTAAGATGGCCAAACGTGGTACTTTGGATTACTTTGTTAATTTATATAACGAAGAAATTGGACGTACATTTGCAGGAAAAGCGATTCGTGCCAAAACGTATGGTCAACAACAATATATTCATGCAATCAAGAAGACGGATGTGGTATTTGGTATCGGACCTGCCGGAACAGGTAAAACGTTCGTAGCCGTTGTGATGGCCGTTCAAGCGTTGAAAAAAGGCGAAGTGAAGAAAATCATCTTGACACGTCCAGCCGTTGAAGCCGGTGAAAATTTAGGGTTCTTACCAGGGGACTTAAAAGAAAAAGTGGATCCATATTTACGTCCGTTATACGATGCTTTATATACCGTATACGGTATGGAGCATACGAATCGTCTGCTTGAACGAGGAGTTATTGAAGTTGCGCCATTAGCGTATATGCGTGGGCGTACATTAGAAGATTCGTTCATCATTTTAGACGAGGCTCAAAATACAACAAGAGCCCAAATGAAGATGTTCTTAACACGTCTAGGGTTTGGCTCGAAAATGATTGTCAATGGAGATAAATCGCAAATTGACTTACCAAAAGGACATCAAGCGAGTGGTCTTTTGGATGCAGAACGTAAACTTAAAGGAATCAATGGCATTGCCTTTGTAGAATTTGATGCAGGAGACGTTGTACGTCATCCAATCGTATCCGAAATTATTAATGCCTACTCAGCTTCTAATAGCACTGAGAAGGAACGAGGTGAAGAAAGTGAGACAAAAGCTCCGTAAGTTTCAAGAATCATTAGGAATTTTCTATTTACCTGCACTATTAGGTGTCACATTCCTATTCTTATTAATATTAGGATGGAGTAATGTTCAACCAACTTCTTATTCATTTGAATTAAATCAAGTTGCAAAAGAAACTGTTCGTGCACCGAAATCCGTAGAGGATAAAGAGCAGACTGAGAAGAATCAACAGATGGCGATGGACGGTGTTGGCGATATTTATGTATTTGACCAAAATCGCCAGCAACAACAAATTGATAAAGTGAAACAGTTTTTCCAAGCGATAAAGACAGTCGCGGCCAAAGCTTCAAGTGAAATCTTTGCGACAGATTCTACAACCACGACTTCTGGTGAAGTATCAACAAAAGTCGCAACGCTTCAAGATCGACTTACTTATTTCAAGAAGAGTTTAGAATTGGAAAATAAAGCCATTCGTGATTTTGCTTTGTATATTCCAGATAGTGTCATCATTCAATTACTTTCTGTTAGCTCAGATAAATTGGATGACTACGAATCAGCTATTGAGAATGCAATTAAAGAGCAAATGGATAAATCTATTACGGAATCTAATTTGCTACAAGCACAAGAAGCAGCTAAAAAATCGCTCTTTAACGGAGGATTTGCAGATAATGAACGTGAAATGCTTGGACAACTGTTAACGAATAGTATCGTTGTCAATAATGTTGTGGACAAAGACGCAACGAATAGTGCAAAAGAAAATGCCAAACAAAGTGTTTCACCGGTCCGTATTTTACAAGGACAAGTGTTGATTCAAGAAGGGCACATCATTACTCAAGAAGATTTGCGTCTTCTAAAATTATTAGGTATTGATGGAAACTCAAGTAATTATCATCAATTGTATAGTTACTTAATTTTCTTGACGATTTTATTTGTATCGCTACTAGCATTCTCATTCCGTTTCAAAATGGGAGCATCCAGCAAAGAGTGGGATACACGTGTTAATGAACTGACTGTGTTCTCAGTAGTGTTCACAATTGGAGCAATTTTACTAAAAATTCTATCATTCCTGCAAAATCGTGGAATCGATTATATTGGTGTAGCTTTCCCGATTGCCGGATTTATCTACATCATTTATAAATTAACTTCGAAGTTTTACTTTACAATTATTGCGATGTTAGTTTATCCAATTTTAGTATGGTATATGTTTGGTAGCGACAGTATTAACACCGAAATCGCGTTGACGACGGTTTACTTCTCACTTGCAGCATGGCTTGGAGTGATTCAAGAGGTATACTGGAAAGATTTATCGTGGTTTAAACAATTACTATTACAAATCATTATTCCATTAGCATTAATGGTTCCGTTTGTATTCTTTAGTAACTACGATTTGGTATCAACGCAATCAGCGTGGTTATTCGCTTTTGCGGCAGTGAGTGGGTTCTTATCATTCCTTATTCCTGTCATTTTGATGCCGTACTTTACGTATTTATTCGAGGATAGTTCCGTACTATTATGGGCAGAATTATCAAATCCAAATCAACCGTTGTTAAAAGATTTGATTACAAAAGCTCCAGGAACTTATCATCATAGTTTGATGGTGGCAAACATTTCAGCCAACTGTGTGGAAGCCATTGGTGGAGATTCACAATTGGCGAGGGTAGCTTGTTATTATCACGATATTGGTAAGACAGAGCATCCGTTCTTCTTTATCGAGAACTTACCAGCGCATATGGAAAGCCCACATAACATGATTGGACCATATGAATCGAAAGAGATTATTTTTGATCACGTTCGTAAAGGGGTAGAAATCCTAAAACAACATCAATTACCACAATCAGTGATTGATATTTGTGCAGAACACCACGGTACAACGTTGATGAAATATTTCTATGCAGAAGCTTTAAAAGACA
>CAUVJW010000061.1:0-7525 GCA_963552295.1 uncultured Streptococcus sp.
GGGTCAACTATCCTATTAAAGTGTATGCGCCAATGTTCTTCAAGGTGAATACGAACGCGCTCGGGAAAGCGGGAGCCTATACATTAGAGGATACAAAAGTCGAGGGCGATATGGTGTACTTGAAATTCAAAGCTCCATCAGTCGACACCTATCAATATGAAGTGAAGGCTTCATATCATACAGATAAACAGAAGTTCTTCCTAGGATTAATTGAAGAACATGAAAAAGTTGCGCAATCAGATTTTGCAAAAGCGATGGATATCCGCTTTGTGTATCGATTAGCGGCGTTAGATTTTAAAGCAGATAGGAATGTGGATTTAGAAGGAATGGACTATTTGGATCGCAACCAACATATCATCGCGATTAAAGTAGACGACAATGGCAATGCGACAATTGACCAAACAAATATCGCAAACCTCCTTCAAATCGATATGAAACCCGCTCACGAAGCGAATAAAGTGAAATTTCAATAAATTAACTGAAAAGGCCGGTAAAGCTGACGAAGCGTTACCGGTCTTTTTTTGTCTAAACGGTAAAAAATAAATGGTGTTCCAGTCGGACTTGCATGGTATAATGAAGTCAAAGCATACGAAGAACAAGTGTTATCACAAAGAAATTAAGGGAGAACTGAGAAATGACAAAATTTATTGAATCACCAGCAGTAAAAAAATTATGTGAACTGACAAAAGAATCATACTTACGTTACTGGGATGAACGTAATGGCGGGAACGTATCCGTACGTTTAGAAGCGAGTGAAGTAGAAGCGTATGAAGATGTGAAGGAAGTGAAACGTGTCCTTGACTTAGGGTTCGACGCTTCCACACTTGCGGGCTACTATTACTTAGTAACCGGTACAGGCCGTTACTTCAGAAACGTTACAAACCAACCGCTTCTTGATTTAGGCTTAGTTCGTATTTCAGAAGACGGACAAAAAGCAGAATTGCTATGGGGATTCGAAGATGGTGGAAAACCAACCTCAGAATTCGCGAGTCACTTAATGAGCCACATCGAACGACTCAAAGTGAATCCAAATCATAAAGTGGTCTTCCATTGCCACCCAACAAATTTAATTGCCTTAAGCTTCACACAACCATTAGATGAACGTCATTTATCAAGACTTCTTTGGAAAATGCAAGCTGAATCGATTGTGGTCTTCCCAGAAGGGATTGGTGTGATTCCTTATATGACTCCTGGAACAAACGCCATTGGGGAAGCAACGGCTGCGAAAATGGCAGAGTTCAGAGCCGTGATTTGGCCACACCATGGATTATTTGCGGCAGGCGATACACTGGATGAAACATACGGTTTAATTGAAGTCATCGAAAAAGCTGCGATGATTTATTCTCAAGTGGGAGCACAAGGTGGCAAAATCCTTCAAGAAATTACAGATGTGCAATTACAAGAAATTGCGGAATACTTTAACATGACTCCGCACGAAGGTTTCTTAGACGTTTAATAGACGAATCGTTTATTGGGCAGGCTGAAAAAGCTTGTCCTTTTTTGCATTTTCAAGAGCTCCCAAGTCTCCATACATGTACATTGCCCTAGAACTGTTGTAAAATAAGGAGGTAACAACAATAAAAAAGGGGTATCGACAGATGAACTCAATTTATAAAGATGATAGTTTAACACTACATACAGACCTATACCAAATTAATATGATGAAAACGTATTGGGAAACAGGCGTTTATGAGAAAAAAGCAATTTTCGAAGCGTATTTCAGAAAATTACCTTTTGAAAATGGATATGCGATTTTTGCCGGACTAGAACGCATCGTTCGTTACATTGAACAATTACGTTTCTCAAAAACGGATATTGACTATTTACGTGGACTTGGACATTATCCAGAAGAATTCTTAACATACTTAGAAAACTTCGAATTCAAAGGAAGCATCCGCTCAGCAGTAGAAGGAGAACTTGTTTTCGCAAACGAACCACTTGTGCAAGTAGAAGGAACGCTTGCCGAATGCCAATTAATCGAAACAGCGTTATTAAATATTGTTAACTTCCAAACTCTTATCGCAACAAAAGCGAGCCGTGTGCGCATGGTTTCAGGAGATGATCCAGTATTAGAATTCGGTACTCGTCGTGCTCAAGAATTAGATGCGGCAATTTGGGGAACACGTGCAGCGTACATCGGTGGATGTGATGCGACAAGTAACGTTCGTGCCGGCAAGATGTTTGGCATTCCAGTTTCTGGAACACATGCCCACTCATTAGTACAAGCGTACCGTGATGACTATGAAGCGTTTAAAGCGTATGCCGAGAGTCATCGTGACTGCGTGTTCTTAGTGGATACTTATGATATCTTGAAATCTGGTGTTCCAAACGCTATCCGTGTAGCCAAAGAATTCGGCGATAAGATTAATTTCTTAGGCGTTCGTATCGACAGTGGTGACATGGCGTATATGTCGAAAAAAGTTCGTCAACAATTAGACGAAGCTGGATTTACAAAAGCGAAAATTTACGCATCAAGTGATTTAGATGAAAAAACAATCCTTAACTTGAAGATGCAAGGTGCTAAAATCGACGTTTGGGGAATCGGTACTCGTTTAATTACAGCGTATGACCAACCAGCACTTGGTTGTGTGTACAAGCTTGTAAGTATCGAAGACGAAAACGGCGTAATGGTGGATACAATGAAGATTTCAAACAACGCTGAAAAAGTATCGACACCTGGTAAAAAACAAGTATGGCGTATTACACGTAATTCAGACGGAAAATCTGAAGGGGATTACATCGCATTATGGGATGAACGTCCAGATCAATTAGACGAACTCTTTATGTTCCACCCAGTCTATACTTATATCAATAAAACAGTGAAAGACTTTACTGCGCGTCCAATTTTACAACCGATTTTCAATAACGGAAAATTAGTGTATGAATTGCCAAAACTTCAAGAGATTAAAGCGTACAAAAACGAGCAAATCGAAGCGCTATGGGACGAATACAAACGCATCTTGAATCCAGAGCAATATCCAGTCGACCTCTCTCAAAAGACATACGACCAAAAATTGGCAAGTATTGCGGAAATCAGAGAAGAAGTGCGTATTAAATCAGAACAGTTGGCTAAAGAAAACGCAAAGTAAGGGGAACGTTATGAGACCATTACAACAAAAAATTATCGAAACGCTTCGTGTGAAACCAGTGATTAATCCTGAAGAAGAAATTCGTAAAACCGTCAATTTCTTAAAGGCGTATCTTGTAAAACATCCCTTCTTGAATGGGTATGTCCTTGGGATTAGCGGCGGACAAGATTCAACGCTTGCTGGGAAACTTGCACAAATGGCAATTGATGAATTAAACGAAGAACAAGACCAAAAAGTGTATCGCTTCTATGCCGTGCGCCTTCCTTACGGCGTGCAAGCAGATGAACAAGATGCCATGGACGCGATTGCCTTTATGAAGGCAACGGATGTGCTTCGAGTAAACGTAAAGGATGCGGTAGATGCGTCTGAACGTAGTATTGAAGCCTTAGGAATGGAGATTTCAGACTTCAACAAAGGAAATATCAAGGCCCGTGAACGCATGGTTGCTCAATATGCGATTGCAGGCCAAACGGGTTGTGCCGTAATTGGGACAGACCATGCGGCTGAATCAGTGACCGGTTTCTATACGAAATTTGGGGACGGGGCTGCAGATATCACTCCGCTATGGCGTCTCAATAAACGTCAAGGCCGTGCGATGTTACAAGTGCTAGGTGCTCCAGAACATCTATACTTGAAAGTTCCAACGGCAGACTTAGAAGAGGATCGTCCATCGCTTCCAGACGAAGTAGCGCTTGGGGTTACTTACGAAGAGATTGATGATTATCTCGAAGGAAAAGACATCAACGAAAAAGCGGCTGAGACAATTGAAAATTGGTATCGAAAGACAGAACATAAACGTCACTTACCAATTACAATCTACGATGATTTTTGGAAATAAAGCTTAGAAGGCTATTCCTATCAGGCAAGTGGTAGGAATGGCTTTTTTGTTTGAAAAAGTAGGGTGAGGACTGCGGGAAAAACGTTGACATTTTAACAAAAACTGATATCTTAAGAACTATGAGAAGTTTGAGTAAAACGATGGGAATAGCTCAAACAAGAAAGAGAAGGATTAGAAAAGGGGATTTATGATGCAAGTAAAAAACAAACTCTTTGGGGCAAGTTTTGAGCAATCAAAGAAAATTATTGATGAGAGTATTTTAACAGAAGACGGAGCAAGAATGGGTGTCATGTCTTCGATGAGTTTTTGGAGAAGAACGACGGGGTTAGTAGGGTTGTTATTAATGATTATGATGTATGGTTATGGGATTGTATTGCCAGATCAACTTCGCCAATCTACAGAAAATGTGCAATTTCTTTCGCAGCAATCTTTAGGACTTATTGGAGAAATAGGTCTCTATCTTCGACCAGTAATCAAATTTTTACTTCTTACTATCATTACTTTAACGGTGTTAAATCTTGTGCCAAAGGGTAATTATGCTTATCAACTGTTATATGGCATTTTCTATTTACTTATTCTTCAATTAGTAGGTTTCACTGCTTTATTACCAATCGCAATTGGACTTACTATAGATGCATTTGGAATGACGGCTTTTTATATACAGATTTTTTTGGGCTTATACTTTGTTAAAAAGTATGTTATTGATGGGACAAAGAAATTTAAAGCATTTCTATTTGATGTTGGAGAGGAAAGAGTATCTGATTGGGATGTTCGATTGATGAGTTTTATTAAAAAATATGGTGGAATTTTATTATTCCTATCCGTTTTAAATCGTTGGACTTTTAAAATCGGTGAAAATGTAAATGGAGACCCAGAGTTTATTCGTATATTAATGGGATGTATATTCCTGATTTTTATGCTACTGTCCACATTGATGTTTGCAAAATGGATTGAATATTTAACTAAAATAATTTATTTCTATAAATATCGTAAAGAATACAGAGAGTACTTAAATATTACCAACGAGCAGTGGTATGGAAAGTTCTTTGCGAGATTTATGTCGAAATAAATTTATTTGGGAAGGAAAATAAATTATGCAGGGGAAAAACAAACTCTTCGGGGCAAGTTTTGAGCAATCGAAGAGAATCATAAAAAAAGATATTCTGACAGAAGAAGGTGCGCAAATTGGGTCATTTTCCTCTATGAGCTTTTGGAAGAGAGCTTCTTTATTAGTATTTCTAGTGGCTGGCTTTATTACTTATGGTGTAGGGATACACTGGCCGGATAGTTTAAGATCTGCACCTGAAAGTGTTCAAGTGATTTCTGAAAGTACAGGGGCTTTAATTGGAGAGATAGGTTTTTATCTTCGAACACCTATTTTGGTGACAATTCTTATATATACGGCATTAGTGCTTATTAATCTTCTACCAAAAATAAATTATGCACATCAATTATTATATGGAACTATTTTTATTACCTCGTTTGTTTTTGTTATTGCGGTAGCTACACTTCCTGTTTCAATAGGTTTAACAATCGGTGCATTTGGATGGATTGTATTCTTCTTTCAACTAGTTATATGTGTGCCTTTATTTAATAAGTTTGTTGTAAGTAAAATTACATATTTAAAGGATTGCTTATACGGTAGAAAAAAAGCAAAAGTTGATGAATGGTCATTAAGAATTTCCAGATTTATAAAAAAATACGGGGGAATTCTGATAGGACTATCAATTTTAAATCGCTGGACGTTTAAGATTGGTGAAAATGTTAATGATAATCCCGAGTTACTATTTATTTTGTCAGGATGTTTATTTCTTTTTTTTGCAGCTATAATGCTTTTGTCTCTTGGAATATTAATTGTTATTTCTGTAAAAACTTTTTACTTCTTTAAATACCGAAAAGAATACAGAGAATATTTTAACATTACCAACGAGCAGTGGTATGGAAAGTTTCGTGCGAGATTTATGTCGAAATAAAACTATTTGGGAAGGAAAATTTTTAATGGATGGGAAAAACAAACTCTTTGGGGCAAGTTTTGAGCAATCGAAGAAAATTGTTAAAAAAGAAATTTTGACAAGAGATGGTGCACAAATCGGTATTTCTTCTTCGATGAGTTTCTGGACAAGAGTGTCAGGATTAATTGCATTAGCCTTTAGCTTTATTATGTATGGTATCGGAATATATTTGCCAGATAATATGAGAGAGTCCACCAAAGGAGTTCAAGTTATTTCAGAAAGTACGGGAACTTTAATAGGAGAAATTGGACTTTATTTGCGTCCATTAATTCTTGCCTTAGTGATCTTGCTTTCAGCCATAATAATATTGGATATTTTTCCAAAAATTAATTATGCCTATCAACTGTTATACGGAAATATTTTCGTGGTACTATCTGCGATAGTTATGCTGATTGCAAGTTTGCCTTTTACGATTGGACTAACTATAGGAGCTTTTGGTGTACTTGCGTTTGTAGTTCAATTATTAATTACTGTTTATTTGTTTAAGATATTTATTCTGGACGAAATGAACCAGTTAAAAAAGTCTATATATAATGAAAAAGAGGTTGAGAGTAAAGATTGGGGAGCTGCTATCATTAATTTTGTAAAAAGATATGGTGGAATATTATTAGGATTATCTATTTTAAATCGATGGACTTTTAATTTTGGTGAATTTAGTAAAGAAAATCCTGGATTGATGAGTTTCTTATCTGGTTGGATGTTCTTACTTTTCATAACTCTTATATTTTTCTCAGGAAGAATAGCACTTAAAAATTTTATAAAGGCGTTTTACTTTTTCAAGTACCGAAAAGAATACAGAGAGTACTTTAACATTACCAATGAGCAGTGGTATGGAAAGTTTCGTGCGAGATTTATCTCGAAATCATAATCGTTAGACTATCCTTCTTATGGGATAGTCTTTTTTTGTTCTTTCAATCGGAGATTCTATTGAATTTCAAATTAGGAGTGCTATAATGAAGGTAACAATAGTCGGTTAATAGTTTTCAATTTCATTGGAGGTGGTCTTTATGGACTTAGTATTACCAATGTTTCTGGGGACGTTTGCACTGATGGGAGTTGCTCTATATTTGTTCTACTGGATCATCCGATTAGCCGTAAAACATGGAGTAGAATCCCAACAAAGGAAGTCACATTAACGGCTTCAGAAAAAAGATATAGAGGTGGCGTGCCACCTCTATTTTCGTGGAGGAAGACAATGAAAGAAATGAACCATTTTGGCGTGTATGGTGTTTGTATTCGCGAGGGACGCATCCTTTGCATCCGTAAGACGCGTGGACCATACCGCGGGAGATTTGATTTGCCTGGTGGAACGCCGGAAGAAGGCGAGAGTCTGGTAGAAACATTGCGACGAGAAATGTTAGAGGAGACTGGATTCCAAGTGTCTGCCATTCACCAAAATACGATTCGTGATGTGTTTGTGACCGTTCCAGGAATCGCTCGTGTGCATCATGAGTTTGTTTTGTTTGCCATCGATGTTGAAGAAAAGAACGCTCAAACGGTAGAAGACTTCGTGACGAGCGAAGAGAAGAACGATTCGAAGGGAATTGTGTGGGTTCCACTAGAAGAAGTGAGCGTTGAAAATGCGT
>CAUVJW010000062.1:0-7465 GCA_963552295.1 uncultured Streptococcus sp.
TACAACAAACTGCAGAGAATCTGGAAATCGACTTAGGATATCTCATGCATTTAATTCAAACGAAACAAGTGAAGACGGTGGAAGTGGATGGTGAGTTACTGTTAAACAGTGCGCAGTTCGACTTCTTCTTAAAACAACGCGAACGACTTTTGGAAGAATATCAAAAGTACTTGGACGAACCGATTCCGGAAGATATTGATATTAAGGATGAGGACTAGGGCCCGTTAAAATAAAACAAAAAGAAAACTCTGAAGCCGAGACTTCAGAGTTTATTTTTTGGTCAATTGGAAATTAATTAGTTTTCTTTTGCGTAAGCAGCAGATTGCGCACCTGCTTGACGTCCAAAGATGATGATGTCGGCAACAGCGTTACCACCGATACGGTTTGCACCGTGGATTCCACCTGTAACCTCACCAGCTGCGTATAAGCCTTTGATTACAGAACCATCTTCTTTAAGAACTTGTGTGTTTGTGTTGATCTTCAAACCGCCCATTGTGTGGTGGATACCAGGTGCGATTTTAATAGCATAGTATGGTCCTTTTGATAAGTCATGATCCATTGCTGTTTTACGACCAAATTCAGCATCGTTCTTATCCGCAACAGCTTTGTTCCAAGTTTCTAGTGTTGCTTTTAAAGTGTCTGCTGGAACATCAATTTCTTTTGCAAGAGCTTCAATTGTGTCAGCTTTCTTCACTAATCCACGTTTTTCATAGAATTTAACAGCTTTTGCACGTTCAGTTAAAGCTGAGTCAAAGATTAAGTAAGCATATTTTTCTTTTAATCCAATGATTTGTTGTGATACTTTATCACGAGTTTCCATTTCATTGTAGAAACGTTTACCTTCTTGGTTCACAAGGATAGCCCCTTCACCACGAACTGATTCAGAAATCAATGTTGAAGTTGATTGTTCTACAGTTGGGTGAATTTGGATTTCTTTCATGTCAACAGTTGCAGCGCCTAATTCTTTTGCTAATTGAATACCGTCACCAGTTGAACCTTTTTGGTTTGTTGTAACGAATCCGTTTAAAGCAGGGTTGTATTCAGTTACCATTTCCATGTTGGCACCGAAACCACCAGTTGTTAAGACAACAGCTTTAGCAGAGATTGTTTTTTCTTTGCCATCGATAGTAACGTTAACACCAGTTACTTTACCGTCTTTTTCGTTTACTTTAGTTACGTCTGCATTTACAAATAATGGAATTTCACGTTCAGAAACGTTACGTAATAATCCATTCACTAAGTATTCCCCTACAGCCGAACCATCTGCTGGACGGTGAGTACGTTTTACGCTCATACCACCAGTAGTTGTTAAGTTGCTAAGTGTGATTCCCATTGAATCTAACCAGTCAATTGCACTTGCTGAGTTGTCTACTAAGTAACGTAATAATTCAGGATTATTTGTACCTTTACCACCTTTTAGTGATTCTTCGTAGAATTTATCATTAGAGTCTTTAATTCCTTCTTTTTCTTGGAATTTCGTTTGAGATGCGTTCATACCAGCAGAAGATTTTGTTGTATTTCCTCCGGCAGTTGGCATTTTTTCTAAGATAACTGGATTTAAACCAGCTTCTTTCGCTTGAATGGCAGCTGATAGGCCAGCACCACCAGAACCTACGATGATAACATCATAGCTATCTTTTAATGTTGAAGGATCTGCATATTTTTGAGCAGATGCACTTGCTACAGCTTCAGCAGTTGTTGTTTCTTGAGCTGTAGTTGAAGTTTTAGAACTATTATTTCCGCAAGCTGATAATAATAGAACTGATGAAATAGCTAAACTAGCTAAAAGACCTTTTTTCATTTTCGCTCTCCTTTGTGAAAAAATGTTTTATTAATTTCCATTGATATCATAGCATAGTTTCATAGTGAGTACAATTAATATCAGTAGATTGTTCGCGAAAACACAGCATTTTTATGAAAATGAAAATACACACTGAAAAAACAATTTTTTTTTGAAAAAAGTAGTTGACATTGAAGACAAATGAGTTCATAATGAACACATCACTAGAAAAGGAGTTAAGAACATGGCACACTTATGTATCGTATTAGAATTGAATACGCGTTGGCAAAGCCACTAGATACAGGTTGTTCTTAACGTACTTTTGTACATATAGATACAACCTTCATTGACGTGAACTTGTATCTATGTGGATTTCAATTATAAAGCAAACTCGACCACGTAGATCTATAGACTAGAGCTGACGTGGTCTTTCTATTTGTATGAGAGACTCGTAGTAACATACGTAGTCTCTTTTTTAATAGAGTTTGCGAACATCTATTTAATTTTTGGAGGAATTCATCATGAAAAAGAACAAAAGCATTTATTTATTCGGAGCATTATTAGTATTAGTAGTGATTGGAGCATTATTCTTCAATCAATCAGGAGATAAAAATAAAGAAACAAATACAGCTAACACAGCATCAACACAAACCGAAAAAGTTAAAGTTGGGGTATTACAATTACTGAGCCACCCAGCCTTAGATGCCATTTATAAAGGATTGCAAGACGAATTGAAGAACGAAGGATATGAAGTTGGTAAAAACTTAGAAATCGACCTTCAAAACGCGCAAGGCGACCAAAGTAACTTAGCAAGCATGTCTGAAAAATTAGTTTCAGGTGGAAACAACATTTTAGTAGGGATTACAACTCCTGCGACATTAGCGTTAGCGAACAATACAAAAGAAACACCAATCATTATGGGTGGAATTACTTATCCAGTAGAAGCTGGTTTAATCGCAAGTGAATCAAAACCAGGAAACAACATCACTGGTGTTAGTGACCGTACACCAATCAAACAACAATTAGAAATCATGAAACAAGTTCTTCCGAACATGAAGAAAGTCGGCATCCTTTACACTTCAAGCGAAGATAACTCCGTAAAACAAGCCGAAGAAGCTGAAAAAGCAGCGAAAGAGTTAGGCTTAGAAGTAAAAGTATCAACAATCGCAAACACAAACGATATTCAACAAGTAACTGAAAGTTTAGCAAGCCAAGTAGATGCGATTTTCGTTCCAATCGATAACACAATCGCAAGTGCAATGGCTACAGTGGTTCAAGTAACAGATGCAGTTAAAATTCCAGTATTTCCATCAGCAGATACAATGGTTGCTGACGGAGGAGTATTAGGTGTAGGGGTTGACCAATACCAAATCGGTGTAGAAACAGCTAAAGTAGTTGTAAAAGTCTTAAAAGGTGCAAACCCAGCCGATACACCAATCACATTAGCAAACAAAGGTGTTGTCTATGTCAACGAAGAAAAAGCGAAAAAATTAGGCATTACAATTCCAGACAGTATCTTAAAAGATGCACAAAAAGTAACACCAACAAATAAATAAGATAGTTTAGAAACGTTGATATGATAACGACTATATGAGGTGGTGATTCATACACAATATGACTTAAACGTCATATTGATCGTTTCAGAGGAGGATTTTTTTCAAAATGGATTTAGTAATTTCTTCGATTTCTCAAGGGATATTATGGGGCGTATTATCTCTAGGATTATTCATTAGTTTTCGAATTTTAAATATTGCAGATATGACGACTGAGGGGAGCTTTCCTCTTGGTGCTGCCACTTGTGTGATTTTGATTCAACAAGGGGTGAACCCATTCTTAGCAACGCTTGTAGCGATGATTGCCGGAGCGCTTGCTGGGGGAGTCACAGCGTTCCTTATGACGGTTTGTAAAATCCCCAGTTTATTAGCAGGGATTTTAACAATGACGTCTCTCTTATCGATTAACTTACGAGTGATGGGAAAAGCGAATATCACACTTCTTGGACAAGATACGATTTTTAGTGTTCTTTCAAAATTGGGCTTACCAAAGTACTTTGACATCATAATCATGGGGCTTGTCGTGATTGGAATTCTAATCTTCTTGATGTATTGCTTCTTCAAAACAGAATTTGGGCAAGCACTGATTGCGACAGGGGACAATGAGAAGATGGCACGAGCACTCGGCATTAACACACGTAAGATGACGGTATTTGGATTAATGCTATCCAATGCACTGATTGCGTTAGCGGGTGCGATTTTAGCACAAAATAATGGCTATGCAGACGTAAACTCAGGTCTTGGAACGATCGTTATTGCGCTTGCTGCGATTATCATCGGTGAAGTCATTTTCGCCGACGAATCATTCGTGGGACGTCTTGTCTGCATCCTTTACGGATCAATTATCTACCGTTTACTACTAATGCTTGTGTTGTTGCTTAACATCTTCCAAGCAAATGACTTCAAACTCATCTCAGCAGCATTGATTGCATTCTGTTTAACAGTGCCGCAAATGAAGAGCTGGATTCAACAAAAAAGCACACGTCATAGAAAGGGGGAAAACTAAATGAGTATTGAAATTCAAAACTTATCTAAAACATTTTTCCCTGGAACTTCACGTGAGCATAAGGCACTAAAAAACGTCAGCTTATCGATTCAAGAAGGTGACTTCATTACGATTGTCGGCGGAAATGGTGCAGGGAAATCGACATTCCTAAACGCGATTGCTGGTAATTTTGCTTTAGACGAAGGAACAATCTCGTTTGGTGGCCATCAAATCGAACAGACTGCAGACTTTGAACGTGCGGCCTACATTAGCCGTGTTTTCCAAGACCCAATGCAAGGAACGGCTCCTCGTATGACAGTGGCTGAAAACTTAGCGTTAGCGAACAGACGTGGTCAAAAACGTAGCCTGTTTAAAACGTCTTCTAAAGAAGAATTGCAACAATTCGAGGCCTTACTAGCCCCCCTAGGACTTGGCTTAGAAGACCGTCTTCACACAGAAATCGGACTATTATCAGGAGGACAACGTCAAGCCATTTCACTCCTCATGGCAACGATGAATGCTCCACAACTATTACTGTTAGACGAACATACAGCAGCGCTTGACCCGAAAACACAGCGCAAGATTATGAAGAAAACACAAGAAACCATCGAAGAAAAGAATTTAACCGCGCTTATGATTACGCACAATCTATCTGACGCGATTCATTTTGGAAACCGACTCATTGTCATGCATCGTGGTGAAATCGTCCGCGATTTTGCAAAAGAGGAAAAAGCAGCATTAACAGAGGAAGAATTATTCCGATTAATGAATGCCCTCGATGAAGCAGACTTACAAGGTGAATAAAATAATGGAAGAAGTGAAAGATTTTTCATTTCTTCCTTTTTTTATGGGCAGACTTTGATATAATAAAAGAGAATAAATCGAAAAGGATGAGTGCAAGTGGAATTTTGGAGTCAGTTGAACCCTAGAAGATATCGCAAATCAGGGTATATTGCTATTGGCGCTTTGATTGGTGTCCTGGCGGGAAGTGCGGTTAGTTTATTTAGATATATGATTGGTTTTATTTTAGAACAAGTAGTGACCGTCTATTCGTTTTTAAGAGAACAACCGCAATGGATTCCGGCATGGATTCTCTTTAGCCTAGTAATGGGGGTTATTTTAGGACAGATTGTAAAAAGCAATCCTGATATTAAAGGAAGTGGGATTCCGCAAGTAGAATTGCAACTTCAAGGGAAGATGGATATGAACTGGTGGTCTGTCTGCTGGAAGAAATTCGTCGGTGGAGCGATTTCCATTGGTTCAGGACTCTTGCTTGGACGAGAAGGTCCTTCGATTCAATTAGGAGCATCGGTTGGTCAAGGGGTGGCAGAGACCTTTAAGGCAAATCGTGTTCAGAAAAATGTATTTATTTCTAGTGGAGCAGGTGCCGGACTAGCGGCGGCGTTTAACGCACCGATTGCAGGACTCATGTTCGTCTTAGAAGAAGTTCATCATACATTTAGTCCGCTTGTTGCTGTGACGACTCTAACAGCAGCGATTGTGGCTAACTTCATTTCATTAAATGTATTTGGAGTCCATCCATCATTAAACCTTGGGAACGACCAACGCTTCCCGATGGAATATTATGGGTACGTTGTTTTACTCGGTATCGTCCTTGCGATTTTCGGGTTAGCGTATCATCGTCTCACTTTAGCCTTGCCAAAGATTTACAAGACGCTTTTCCCAAAAGTGGCACCATATAATTACTGTATCATTGCCTTTATGCTCATTATTCCTCTTGGCATGTGGAATCCGCATGTGTTAGGTGGTGGTGGCGAGTTAGTATTAGCACTCGTTAAGGAAAATCACACCGTTCAATTTTTAGTGGGACTTTTTGTGATTCGATTTGTCTATTCAATGATTTCGTACGGAACAGGACTTCCTGGTGGAATCTTCTTGCCAATCCTTTCTCTAGGTGCGCTTCTTGGATTAGCCTATGCAGAATTCTTAATTGATTTCTTAGGGGTGGACCCAAGTGTACGAGTGAGTTTCGTATTCTTTGCGATGGCGGGATACTTTGCAGCGATTGGGAAAGCCCCTCTAACAGCCTTACTACTTGTAACGGAAATGGTCGGTGGATTGAACCAATTAATGCCGCTTGGAATTTGTACATTAGTGGCGTATATCGTGGCAGACTTCTTGAAGATGGACCCAATCTATGAAGTATTAGCAGAACGTTTAGACAAAGAACATTCAACGGATACAAAAGGAGAGCGTACAACCTTCGAAGTACCTGTGATGGTGGATAGCCCGCTTGTTGAAAAAGCGATTCGCGATATTCAGTGGCCGCAAGAAATTATCATTGCGACCATTCGACGTGGCGCCAAAGAGATTATTGCTCGTGGGGATACGGTTATCCGTAGTGGCGACATTTTAATTGTGGTCTGTGATGAAGGAATAGTCGGCAAGATGACAGAAGAGATGACGCATCTTGTGACAGCTCCCTAGAGTTATTTTGCAATAAATGGTATACTGTGAAAATAAGAGGTGATACAGATGAGCGAACAAGGAAATGAATTACAAAGAAGTTTTAATCGATATTTAAGAAGAAACCAAGCGTGGGTGTTTATCATCCTTACTGGTATTATTCTATTTGTGTCCGTATTCGTTTATCGTAGTTTCGCGAAATCGACGAAGACACCACTAGATAATTACAAAGATCAGATTACACAAATGCAAGAACAAATCGATGCGCAAGAAACACGCATCCAGCAATTGGAAGAGCAAATCAAAAAATTGCAAGAAGAATCAAATAACTAAAAAAGAAAACCACCTTGGACGGCTGAATCGTTCAAGGTGGTTTTTTGTAAAGAATGAAATGTATCATTTTTGATACGTATCAAAAATGATACATTTTTATTTCTCGAAAAATCGTTTGGAATTTCGTTTGTAGAGTAGTAGCTCGTTCTGGATGAAGCGAGTGCCCTTCTAAATAAAGCGAATACGGGACTTCGATTTGAACCGCTTCAATTCTTGCTTGTTTTCCAAAGGTCGCAATAATATTACCACCAGAAAATGGAGTGTCTACTTGGGTGGTTAATCCTTCTTCATGAAAGAGGAATTGGAGTTTTTCTAAAGTGTCAGGGCTTATGGTTTGTTTCTTGCGCGTTCCTAAAATAATGTCGCTTGTGTTAAAAAGCTTGTCAT
>CAUVJW010000063.1:0-7443 GCA_963552295.1 uncultured Streptococcus sp.
CTAAAAAATTTGCAAATCTTATACTTATTTGGTATAGTAACTACAACAATAATCAATCTCTATAAGGGAGTAACTGGCAACCGAGCGTTGCGATAATATCAACAGCAAGCGAATTCTCGCTGGTATTATCTTGAACAGTGAGACTTATGTTTGTTATCAATAGGATGATGGGCATAAGTCTCTCTTTTTATAGAAAAAGAAAAGGAGTGTATTTTGTTGGAACAACAAACAAAACCCGTATATTTGCAGTCTGTAGAAGATGTATTTAAAGAAGTACAATCAAGTCCTTCTGGTTTAAGCTCACAAGAAGCTGCATCAAGACTTGAAAAATACGGTGCAAACACGTTACAAGAAGGAAAGAAAAAATCACTATTAGAAAAATTCGTGGATCAATTTAAAGACTTCATGATTTTAGTACTTTTAGTGGCGGCAGTTGTGTCTATGTATGCTCACCAAGGTGAACCTGACCCAACGGATGCAATTATCATCTTAGCAGTAGTATTGCTTAACGCAGTTCTAGGGGTCTTCCAAGAGTCAAAAGCCGAGGAAGCAATCGAAGCGTTGAAGAAAATGGCTTCACCTGTAGCAAGTGTTTTACGTGATGGACACGTGGAACATATTAAAGGGGAAGACATCGTAGTCGGTGACGTTGTTATTCTTGAAGCTGGTGATGTTGTGCCAGCGGATATGCGTTTATTCGAAGTAAACACAGTGAAAATTGAAGAGTCAGCATTAACAGGGGAATCAGTTCCGGTTGATAAAGACTTAGTGATTCCTTCAGGGGATGAAGTGGGAATTGGAGACCGTACAAATATGGCGTTCTCAAGTACAAACGTAACTTACGGCCGTGCTGTTGGTGTGGTTACAAGTACTGGTATGAATACAGAAGTTGGTAAAATCGCTAATATGTTAGCAAATACTGAAGAAAGTAAAACACCACTTCAAGAAAACCAAGATGCTCTTGGTAAATGGCTAACAATCATGATCTTAGTAATTGCCGTGATTATCTTCGTGGTAGGGATGCTTAGAGGAAATGAATGGACTCATATGTTATTAACAGCGATTGCGATTGCCGTTGCTGCAATTCCAGAAGGGTTACCAGCGATTTCTACAATTATCCTTGCATTAGGAACTCAAAAAATGGCACAACGTAACGCGATTGTTCGTAAATTGCCAGCCGTTGAAACATTAGGTGGTGTTGAAATTATCTGTTCAGATAAAACAGGTACATTAACACTTAACCAAATGACTGTTGAAAAAATGGTCTATGACAACGAAATTCATGATGCGTCAGAAGAAATTTCTAAAGACAACATCGCGCTTCGTGTAATGAACTTAGCTAACGATACTAAGATTTCTCAAGACAATTCATTATTAGGAGACCCAACTGAAACTGCAATGGTTCAATACGGTCTTGATAAAAACTATGATGTACGTGAAGAGTTAGTAAACATTCCACGTATTGCGGAAGTTCCATTTGACTCAACTCGTAAATTAATGACAACGATTCATCAATTAGAAGACGGTAAATACTTGGTTGCAACAAAAGGTGCTCCAGATATGTTATTAGACCGTGTGACTAAGATTGAAAAACATGGTGAGGTTTCTGCGTTTACTGAAGATGACCGCACAACATTGATGAAATTAAACAAAGAGATGGCTACTCAAGCGCTTCGTGTGTTAGCGATGGCATACAAAGTGATTGATACTCTTCCTGAAACAGTGGATACAGATTCAATCGAACATGATTTAATCTTTGCTGGTTTAGTAGGAATGATTGACCCAGAACGTAAGGAAGCAGCGGCTGCGATTAAAGTAGCTCAATCAGCTGGTATCCGTACAATTATGATTACTGGGGACCACCGTGATACAGCCCAAGCGATTGCAAAACGTTTAGGTATCCTTCGTCCAGATCAAGAAGACGGAGTATTAACTGGTGGAGAATTAAACGATATTTCTGATGAAGAATTAGAACGTACTGTTGAAACTTACTCTGTATACGCTCGTGTGTCTCCAGAGCATAAAGTTCGTATCGTAAAAGCTTGGCAAAAGAATGGTAAAGTTGTTTCGATGACAGGGGATGGAGTTAACGATGCTCCTTCACTTAAACAAGCTGATATCGGTGTCGGTATGGGGATTACAGGTACTGAGGTTTCTAAAGGAGCTTCAGATATGGTACTTGCCGATGACAACTTCGAAACAATCGTCGTAGCCGTTGAAGAAGGACGTAAAGTATTCGCGAATATCCAAAAAGCTGTTCAATACTTACTGTCTGCAAACTTCGGTGAAGTAATGACAATGTTCGTTGCGACAATGGCTGGTTGGTCAATTCTAGAACCAATCCATATCTTATGGATCAACTTAGTAACAGACGTATTCCCAGCGATTGCTTTAGGTCTTGAAGAAGCTGAAGCGGATATCATGAATCACCCACCACGCGGTAAGAGTTCGAACTTCTTATCAAACGGTGTGTTACCAAGTATCTTCTACCAAGGTTTCTTCGAAGGTGGAATTACATTATTTGTATTCTGGTATGCAACTCATATTGCTAATTGGGGGAACCCAGTTGGTGAAACAATGGCGTTTGCAACATTAGGTTTAATCCAATTGTTCCACGCATTCAACGTGAAGTCAGTGTACAAATCACTTGGCACAGTTGGCGCGTTCAAGAACAAGTTGTTCAACTACGCAATCCTATTATCAGCAGCAATGCTTTTAAGCGTTATGGTGATTCCAGGATTAACAACTGTATTTGATGTGGCGATTCTTACAGCTGAACAATGGTTGTTCGTAGTTGGAGCAGCATTCTCAATCGTTCCAATCGTAGAAATTGCAAAAGCAATTATGCGTGCAATGGGAATGGATAAAGACTAATTTAATAAGTTTAAACGAAGAAAGGTTCACCTCGTGTGAGCCTTTTTTTCGTATGTATTAATGAGAAGTAGGCAGTCAAGCTTTTATTCATCTTTGTATTTTGCTAAAATATTCTAAGTAGATTGGAGTGTGGGAATATGGTCATTACAAAAATTGAGGCTCAAAAGAAAAAAGGCCGCTACAATATTTATTTGAATGATGCTTTTGCGTTTGGTGTCGACGAGGCAACGGTTGTAAAGTATGCCTTGTTTAAAGGGACAGAACTGACAAAAGAACAAATCGAAGAAATCCAACATGATGATTGTATTCAACAAGCCTATCAAAAGGCACTACACTTTCTGAACTTTAAGCTTCGTTCTACGAAGGAAGTTTATGAAAAATTAGAAAAATTAGAATTTGACGAAGATATTATTAATGAAGTGCTTGGAAAATTACATGAACAGAACTTTATTAATGATACCTTTTATGCAGAAAGCTATCTCAATCAGGCAAAGTTTGTGACGTTTAAAGGACCCAAGTCTGTTATCTTTGATTTACAGAAGAAAGGCATTAGCGATAAAGTCATTCAAACAGTACTTGAAGGATATACGTTGAGAGAGCAACTTGAAAATGCGATTCAAATTGCGCAGTCCTATTTGAAAGGGCAAAAACGCGTCACACCAAAAGTGGCTAAGCAAAAAGTAAAAGTGTTTGTGATGCAAAAAGGGTATTCGAAGGAAATCGCAGAAGAGGTTGTTCCGTTTCTATCGTTTGAAGTGCAAAGCGAGATGGAAGCTGAATTAGCGGTGAAGGAGATTGCAACGATTTACCGACGCATCGCCAAAAAATATGAAGAGAATGAATCGGCGCTCTGGTATCAAATCAAAGGGAAGTTGTATCAAAAAGGATTTACTTCTAGTGTGATTGAACAGGCCATTGCGCAGTTTGAAATGGAGAAGGAAGAATGGATTTAGCCGATATTGGCGTAAAAATGTGGGACGAAAAGAAAATTAAACGTTTCAGAAAGGCGTTGCTCGATTGGTACGATAAAGAAAAACGAGACTTGCCTTGGAGAAGAACAAGTGATCCGTACGCTATTTGGGTGAGCGAGATTATGCTCCAACAAACTAGAGTGGATACAGTCATTCCATATTACGAGCGTTTCTTAGCGACGTTCCCAACGGTAAAAGATTTGGCAGAAGCTCCTGAAGAAGTATTATTGAAATGCTGGGAAGGTCTTGGTTACTACTCACGTGTTCGCAATATGCAAAAAGCAGCGATTCAAGTGATGGAAGAGTTCGGTGGTGTATTTCCCAATACCTATGAAGGGATTCTCTCATTAAAAGGAATCGGACCATATACTGCAGGAGCAATCGCGAGTATCGCTTTTGGATTGCCAGAGCCTGCCGTGGATGGCAACTTGATGCGTGTGATTAGCCGATTGTTTGAAGTGAATTTAGATATTGGGAACCCAAGTAATCGTTGGGCGTTTCAAGAAATTGCAGAGATTTTAATTGATCCCGAACGTCCAGGAGATTTTAATCAGGCTCTGATGGATTTAGGTTCAGATATTGAGTCACCAGTCAATCCACGTCCGGAAGAAAGCCCAGTGAAGGAATTTAGTGCAGCGTATCAAAATGGGACGATGCATATTTATCCGATTAAGAAACCAAAGAAAAAACCAACGCCGATGAAATGGCGCGCGTTTATTATTCAGGATGACAAGGGGCGCTTCTTGGTAGAGAAGAATACGCAAGTAGACCTGCTAAGTGGATTTTGGCATTTCCCATTAATTCGTGATTTTAGTACGGTGGGAGAATCGATTGATTTATTTGAAGGAGTTGCCGAGGAAAATTCTACATACGATATTAACCAGAATATCCCGCTGGAAGTTCAGTTTGAAAGTCTATATAAGATGAAACTTCAACCAACTCGAATTTTACCGAAAACAGTAAAACATATTTTCAGTCACCAACGCTGGGATATTGAGTTGCAATGCGCAAAGATTTCAGAAAGGTTAGAACAGCATGCAACACGTACGTTGCAATGGGTTACTAAAGAGGAGATGGCGCAACTGCCACAGTCTAGAGTACAAGGGAAGATGTGTGAATTACTCGCTTCTCAAGAACTTTTATAAGGAGAATCACAGCTAATCTGATTTTTGTTCACAGAATGGTAGAAATATGCTATACTACTAATGATTTGAAATAACTAAGAGTTTACTCTTAAATAGATATAGAAAGTTGGATATAGTGGTGCAGAATCCCAGAGAAGGAGAATTCATCACTGTCAAGAGTTATAAACATGATGGTAGTCTTCATCGCACTTGGCGCGACAGCATGATTTTGAAGACAAGCGACCAAGCAATTATCGCTTGTAACGATCATACTCTTGTGACTGAGTCCGACGGTAGAAGATGGTTGACGAGAGAGCCAGCGTTATTGTATTACCATAAACATTATTGGTTCAATGTCGTAACGATGATTCGTCAAAAAGGAATTTCTTACTATTGTAATTTGGCTTCGCCTTATGTATTAGATGCAGAAGCGTTGAAGTATATTGATTACGACTTAGATATTAAGATTTTCCCAGATGGCGAAAAGAGATTGCTAGATGTCGATGAATATGAATTGCATCGTCGTCAAATGCACTATTCAAAAGAGATTGATCAAATCTTAAAGGCAAACGTTGAGATTCTTGTGGATTGGATCAATAACAAAAAAGGGCCGTTCTCGCCTGAATATGTCGATTTATGGTATGAAAGATATATTCAATTAACCTATCGTAAATCATAACTCATGATAGCTGAGTTGAAAGAGCAAGTAGCTAAGGCTGCTTGCTTTTTTGTTTTGCGGAAAAATTAAAAAATCTTCTATGATTGTACAGAAGCATTTGGTAAAATAGAGCTAGAACTAAGGAGGGATTCCCATGTCAAAAATCAATGAGTTACAATTAAGTTCAGATATTCGAGGCATTGCTATAGCGACAGAAGAATTTGATGCGACGCTAACGGTAGAAGAGAGTCGTTTGATTGCGAGTGCTTTTGTGAAATGGCTACAGAAGCGTTATCCATCTAAAACGGTAACGGAATTAGTTGTTGGGATTGGTCGTGATAGCCGCATTAGTGGTCCGGACTTAACAAGAGAATTTATTCAGGTGTTATCGGCTTTTGGCGTTCGTGTAATTGATTTTGAAATGGCAACAACTCCAAGTATGTTTATGGCAACGCAGTTTGAAGAGTTTAACTGCGACGCAACCGTGATGTTCACAGCCAGTCATTTACCTTTCTACTATAATGGGTTGAAATTCTTCACGCGTGAAGGCGGATTAGAATCGAGTGATATTCGTGACATCATTGCTTTAGTAGACGAAAAAGAAGAACTCCCACAAGAACCTGTTTCTACTATAGAAGTAAAAAGTATTTTTGAACGATACAGCCGTCACTTGGTAGAGTTGATTCGTAAAGGGAGCGGTAGCGAGAAAGAAAAACCGCTCGAAGGCCTTCATATTATTGTAGACGCTGGAAATGGTGCTGGTGGATTCTATGCGGAAAAGGTTCTTGAAGTATTAGGAGCAAACACGCAAGGGTCGCAGTTCTTGGATCCTGATGGTACCTTCTCAAATCATATTCCTAACCCAGATAATAAAGAAGCGATGGAAAGTATTAGGAATCAGGTTCTTGCAGTAGGTGCAGATTATGGTGTGATTTTTGATACGGATGTAGATAGAGCGGCAGTTGTAACAGGAGATGGAGAGTTGCTTAATAGAAATAATCTGATTGCAGTGCTTAGTGTAATTGCCATTAGTGAACACCCTGGAACTACAATCGTGACGAACTCACCTACAACTGAACACTTGAAGAGATTTATTTCAGAACTAGGTGGTCATCAATATCGTTATATTTCTGGATATCGTAATGTCATCAATAAAGCGATTGAGTTAAACAAAGCTGGAACGGACTGCCAGTTGGCGATTGAAACGAGTGGCCATGCTGCATTTAAAGAAAACTTCTTCTTAGACGATGGTGCTTATGTGGTTGCGAAGATTTTAATGCTTCTTCCAAGGTTAATTGAACGAGGAGAAACGTTGGATAATTTAATCCAACAATTAGTACAACCAAAAGAAGTCGTGGAAGTTCGTTTCAAAATTGAAACAGAGGATTTCAAAGCATATGGCAATGAAGTGATTAAAGAATTTCCACAGTGGATTCCACAAGGCTGGGGTGTGAACCCGGAAAACGAAGAGGGGGTTCGTATTGATTTCAAAGGTGAGTGCGGAGATGGATGGTTATTATTACGCATGAGTTTACATGAACCATTGCTCGTTCTTCAAATTGAAAATGATTTGGTAGGGTATCAAACAAAAATTCTTGAGACAATTCATCAAATCATGAACCGTTATCCAAAAATCAATCAAAATAAGCTCGAAGCTTTACTAAAATAAAAAACTAAAAAAGATACAGTTTGCAGATTCTGTGAACTGTATTATTTTTTTTAGAATTCTACGTCTTTTCAGTTGCAAACCTTCTTTGGTTGTGATAAATTAATATCACTGTTGAGCGAACGTTCGCTTATAAAACAGTTTCAAAAA
>CAUVJW010000064.1:0-7009 GCA_963552295.1 uncultured Streptococcus sp.
GTCTATTGCTTATTTTATTGGAGTGTGATTAGATGTCAGGATTAACCGTAAGACTTTATGAAGAGTATTTAGCAGATGTCTATAATAATCGAAAAACTGACCAAGGGCTCTTTATTAAATTAGTCGAAGAAATTGGAGAAGTGGCAGAGCAAATTAGTATTCGTGACGGTAGAAAAGATGGGAATACTGAGGAAGTACAAGCTGAACTTGGAAAAGAACTAGCAGATGTCATCCATTATACGATTGCGATTGCCGCTGTAAACGGCATTGATTTAGAAAAAGTCATCTTGGATAAAGACCTAAGTGCTGCCATTAAATATAACCATACAACGAACTTAACGGAATTTCTTCAAAAGACAGCAAAAAACGACTAGTTTACAGCAAGAAAACACTTGCTTTCCACCCTTGTTTAGAGTACGATAGGACATGGAAAAGTAAGTGAAATGATGGGTACAGAAAGTTCTGATTGCTGAGAAAGAACCCCCGCTCTTTAACTGAACCTACCAAATAGGTGATTATGAAAATAATCCGGTGAAATCATCGTTATCAATGTTAAAGAGACATTTACAACGTAAGTGTAATTAAGGTGGTACCGCGAGTCATTCGTCCTTTTTGAGGGGAGTGGCTTTTTTTATTTCACAAAAAACGAAAAAGGAGTCAAGCAGATGGCAGAAAAAACAAACTTACAAAAAGAAGATTTTTCTAAATGGTATATTCAAACCATTCAAAAAGCAGATTTAATGGATTATTCACCAGTGCGTGGATGTATGATTTTCAAACCAGACGGATATGAAATCTGGGAACATATTCAAGAGGAATTCAACCGTCGTTTCAAAGAAGAAGGCATTCGTAATGCATACTTCCCAATGTTAATTCCAGAAAGCTTCTTCACAAAAGAAGCAGACCACATTGAAGGATTCGCTCCTGAATTACCGTGGGTGACGGAAGCAGCTGGCGAGAAATTAGAAGAACGTTTAGCACTTCGCCCGACAAGTGAAACAATGATTGGAACAGCTTTTTCAAACTGGATCAATTCATACCGTGATCTTCCATATGAAATCAATCAATGGGCGAATGTATTCCGTTGGGAAAAGAAAACTTTACCATTCTTACGTACTTCAGAGTTCTTATGGCAAGAAGGACATACAGCGCACGCAGATGAAGAAGATGCACGTCGCCGTACAATGAGAATGTTAGATATTTACAAAGAAGTCGTAGAAGGCGTATTGGCAGTGCCAGTTTACGAAGGACAAAAAACTCCTTCAGAACGTTTCGCAGGCGCGGTAGATACTTACTCAATCGAAGCGATGATGAAAGACGGTAAAGCTGTTCAAGCGGGAACTTCTCACTACATGGGAACAAAATTCGCTGAAGCGTTCGACATCAAATATTTAACAAAAGAAAACGAACACGTACATGCGCATACAACTTCATGGGGAGTCTCTACTCGTTTAATCGGTTCATTAATCATGACTCACGGTGACGAACAAGGATTAGTATTACCTCCAAAAGTTGCCCCAACACAAGTAGTGTTAATTCCAGTTGGACCATGGAAGAAAAATCCAGCCATCTTAGAAAAATTAGAAGAGCTTCAAAAAGAATTGAAAGCTGCTGGATTACGCGTGAAAATCGACGACACTGACAACTCACCAGGATTCAAATTCAATGAGTGGGAATTACGTGGTGTTCCAATGCGTATCGAATGCGGACCTCGCGATTTAGAAAACAATCAAGTGATGACAAAAATGCGTGACTTAGATGAAAAAGTAGCAGTAGGATTCGATGGATTAGTAGATAGAATCTTAGCAGAATTAGATAAAATGCAAGGCCGTCTGTTAGAAACAGCTCGTGCAATGCGTGCTTCTAACGAATATACAAACATCGATACTTTAGATGAGTTGAAAGCTCATATCGAAGCTAAACGTGAAGCTGGCGAAGTACCTGGTTGGGTATTAGTTGGTTGGGATGGAACAGAAGAAAGCGAAGCGAAAATCAAAGAAGAAACTGGCTTCACAACTCGTAATATTCCATTTAACGCTCCAGTGAAAAAAGAAAAATGTATCGTAACTGGTAAACCAGCCGCTCATACGGTTTGGATTGCTCGTGCATATTAATCGATTAGGAACTAGTTGGTAGGAGGACAAGATTATGAAAATCAATAAGGCCATTCAAGAGTTTGTAGATAGTGCGATTGCTTCAGGGTATGTTTCAAAAGAAGATCGTTACTATTTATTAAACCGCGTGCTTTATTTAGTGGGAGAAGAATCTTTTGAAAGTTCGAAAGAGGTAGAGCAACCTTCTTTATTAGATGCGATGGCAAACTTAGTGGAAGCTGCCGTTGAAAGTGGGAAGATTGAAAACGACTCTGAAGAACGCGACTGGTTGGAACAAGAGTTAATGAACCTTATGATTCCAAAACCTTCTGAATTGAACCGTCTATTCTGGGATAAATACGAAGAAGGACCTAAAGTTGCGACCGATGCGTTTTACAAAATCGCACTCGATTTAAACTTAATTAAGGTAAAAGATATCGCTAAAAATATTTCCTTTAATGGGGAAACAGAGTATGGCGATTTAGAAATTACAATTAACTTATCAAAACCAGAAAAAACAAAAGAAGAAATCATCAAAGCAGCGCAGTCGAAGGATTTCAATTATCCCGCCAACCGTCTTTGCTTTGAAAACGTAGGCTACCATGGTCGTATTAACTGGCCAGGTCGTGCGAACCACCGTATTGTCGGAATGGAACTTGGCGGAGAGTCTTGGGGTTATCACTATTCTCCATATGCTTATTATTCTGAGCATGCCATCTTCTTGTCTGAAAACCTAGAACCAATGAAAGTGGACGAGGGAGCGTTTAGCCGACTCCTTGAAATCGTGACACAATTCCCGCATTATTTTGTAGGGTCAAACGCAGGACTTCCAATTGTTGGAGGATCGATTTTGAGTCATAACCATTATCAAGGAGGACGTTACGAGTTTCCGATGAACCGTGCGAAAGTTTTGGAAACTGGAATTTCTAAGAAGTTTGACACTGTTGAAATCGAACGCCTTTACTGGCCGCTTTCTGCGCTTCGTCTTCGTGGGAATAACCGTGAGGAAGTATTTGAAGTGGCAGTCGATGTCCTAAAAGCATGGGAAAACTACGAAAACAAAGATCTTGAAATCTTACGTGAATCAAACGGCGAACCGCATAACGCGATTACGCCAATTGTGCGCCGTCAAGGAGATGCGTATGAGTTTGATTTAGTATTACGTAACAACCGTACAACAGAGGAGTTCCCTGATGGAATTTTCCACCCACATGCGGATGTACAACATATTAAAAAAGAAAATATCGGTTTAATTGAAGTGATGGGGCTTGCGATTTTACCTCCACGTCTAGAACGTGAACTTCGCGAAGTGAGAGACTATCTCGTTGGAGAAGGAAGTCTTGAAGCTGTTGCAGAAATTCACCAAGAATGGGCAAAAGAATTAAAAGCACAAGCACCAACAAAAGAAACTGTAGACGCATTTTTACAAAAAGCGGTTAGCGCAAAATTCTGCCGCGTGTTAGAATATGCAGGCGTCTTTAAACAAACAAAAGAAGGCCAAGAAGCATTCAGCGCCTTCATGCATGAATTTACGAAATAGTTAGAAAGGAAGTGCCGTATGACAATCCTCGCACTGGATACATCGAATAAGACATTATCGGTCGCTGTAGAACTGACAGACGGTACCATTATTGAACAAACGATTGAGAACACGTTGCAACATAGTGTTCTCCTTGTGCCAACTATTGAAGCTGTATTTAAAGAAGCCGGCATTACAGCAAAAGACTTAACAAAGATCGTTGTTGCTGAAGGTCCTGGATCTTACACAGGTCTTCGAATTGGCGTTACTGTTGCTAAAACACTCGCGAAGAGTCTGGGGATTCCACTTGTTGGAGTCTCCAGTCTCGACGTCTTTTTACCGGACCTTACTTCAAAAGTGAAGGTGGGAGAAGTCGTTGTGCCGTTTTTTGATGCCAGACGTGGAAATATTTTTGCAGCAGGTTATCAAAAGACTGACGAAGGCTTTAAAAAGGTAATCGCGGAACAACATATTTCGTGGGATGATTTCTTGAAAGTGTTGCCGGAATTTGCAGTGGGAGTGACTTTTGTAGGACAATTACAGTCGATTACAAAAGAAGCAATCGTCGAAAAAGGAGCGAGTGAGGCGCAGTGGCTTGAAGCAAGTGATGCCATCCCTCACGCAACATCGCTTATTGAATTAGGAAGAAATAAGGAAGCTGTTGACGCGGACGTCTTCGTCCCAATGTACTTGAAACTGGCAGAAGCAGAAGAAAATTGGCAAGCTGAGCATCCTTTAGAAAAGGGGTCAGTGTATGTGGAACGAGTTTAAAGAACGCTTCATTCAGTGGTTTGAAAAAATCAAAGCACTGTTTTTAGAAGAAGCGCAAGATATGGATCCGATTCGCGACCAGTTTGAGAACTTTGAAAAAAGAGTGATTCTTGGAAATGGTGCGCAGGCTAAAATCAGAATCGGTCTTCCAGAAGATGCCACTCGTATTTTTGAAGTGGAAAAAGCGGCCTATGACGGAGAGTCTCCATGGGCAAAGGATATTCTTGAAAAAGACGTCACACATAATCCAGCTGCCATTTATATCTTGCTGGAAGTGGAAGAGGAAATCGTTGGTTTCATCGGAGCGAGAACGACAGAGGGAACAGATTTACATATCACGAATGTAGCAGTACTGCACGATTATCGCTTCTTGAATGTCGCAACTTTATTATTGAAAGCATTAGAAAAAATCGCCCGCGCGCTCGACAAGAAAGAAATTACGCTTGAAGCCCGCGTGTCGAATACAAAAGCTATTAAGCTCTATCGCAAAAATGGTTACGAAGTTGTTGGTACAAAGGAAAATTACTATACTCCTGAAAATGAAGATGCCGTTGAAATGCTCTATGCATTACCGCCAAAAACGCCGTCTTCATTCCATTCATCAGAGTATTCATTTACAAGATTACATCCAGCTGATTTAGCGATGGCAGAGGCGTTAGTCGCATTAGTGCAAGAAAATTATGAGCATCCAAATAATTGGAGTGCCGAGAGTTTCCTTGCCGATTTAGAAAATCCAACAAACACGTATTACGGAGTATGGATGCAACGCCAACTAGTCGGATTCCTTGGAGTCCAAAGCGTACTGGATGAAGCAACCATCACGAATATCGTGATTACGAAAGACTATCAAGGAAAAGGTCTCGCGCAACGCTTATGGCAAATGGCCTTATACGATTTGAAGCAAAAAGAAGTAAAAGTGGTTTTCTTAGAAGTACGTAATAGCAATACACGTGCTCAATATTTATATGAAATTCTAGGGTTCGAAGCCTTCCATACGAGAAGTGATTATTACAACGACCCTGTTGAAGATGCGATTGAATATCGCTTAGAAATTGAACAAAGATAGGAGGAGCAATATGAAAGAAACATTGATTCTAGCAATTGAAAGTAGTTGTGATGAGACAAGTGCAGCCGTGATTCAAAACGGGAACACCATCCTTTCAAATATTGTAGCCTCTCAAATTAAAAGTCATATGCGTTTTGGCGGGGTTGTGCCAGAGATTGCCAGCCGCCATCACGTAGAACAAATTACACAAGTCATCGACGAAGCACTTGCAAAAGCAGGAAAGACGTTGGATGACATGGACGCTATAGCGGTGACTTATGGTCCAGGACTTGTAGGAGCCCTTCTCATTGGGATTTCTGCAGCAAAAGCCTTGGCGCTTGCGAGTGGAAAACCACTGATTGCAGTGAACCACATGGCAGGACACATTTACGCCAACCAACTCGTGGAACCTTTGCAATTTCCACTAATGGCGCTTGTAGTAAGTGGTGGACATACAGAACTTGTGTATATGCCAGAAGATGGCGAGTTCCAAATTATCGGTGAAACAAGAGATGATGCTGCAGGCGAAGCGTACGATAAGATTGGTCGTATTCTGAACTTGCCATATCCTGGTGGAAAGAAAATGGACGAACTAGCTCATCTAGGAACGGACACTTACGACTTCCCACGCGCGATGATTCATGAAGACCACTTCGATTTCAGTTTTAGTGGATTGAAATCAGCGGTCATCAATCGTGTGCATAACGCGAAACAAAAAGGCGAAAAGATTGTCCCTGAAGATTTAGCCGCAAGTTTCCAAGCCAGTGTCGTAGAAGTACTTGTTGAAAAAACAAGACGCGCGCTTGAAGCGTATCCTGTAAAACAATTCGTGTTAGCAGGAGGAGTGGCAGCTAATAAGGGTCTTCGTACAGCGATGACGCAGATGATGGAAGAACACTACCCAGCAGTCACATTTTCCATTCCGCCATTATCTCTTTGCGGGGATAATGCGGCGATGATTGGTGCTGCAGCCCATACAAAATACATGCAAAAAGACTTTGCAAATATGGATTTAAACGCAATTCCCGGACTTGAATTAGGGGATGAATAAAACTATTGCAAATTCAATTTGAGCATGTTATTATATTCGTGTTGCATTATGCATGCGAAAATAAATAACTCTGGATTAGCAAATAATTCAGGGCAGGAGGAATAGAAATGAAACAAGGAATTCACCCAGAATATCGTCCAGTAGTTTTCATGGATACAACTACAGGATTCAAATTCTTATCAGGTTCAACAAAGACTTCAAGTGAAACAGTTGTATGGGAAGACGGAAACGAATACCCATTACTACGTGTGGAAATCACTTCTGATTCTCACCCATTCTACACAGGTCGTCAAAAATTCACTCAAGCAGACGGACGTGTGGATCGTTTCAACAAAAAATACGGTCTCAAATAAGAACTTTACAAACTCTCTCACTTCGAGAGAGTTTTTTTGTGCGCTTAATTTCAATATTAACCGCCAAGGGCGGCGATTATGGTATAAACAGGAGAAGTTTGAAAAAGAGAATTCTTTTTATCAGCCATTGTTTATTGAAACAAAATAGCGGGATACCGGAGAAAGCCTTGGAGTCTT
>CAUVJW010000065.1:0-7006 GCA_963552295.1 uncultured Streptococcus sp.
CTTTGACGAACGACTTTCACAGAGGAAAGAATAGTTTTCTTAAATAGAAAATGTAGAAATTTCTTTCCAAAGTAGAATAGTAGGAATAATAAAATTAATGATAATAATTTCGTAAAGACATTAGATAAAATGGATTCCCAATCAAAGGAATTCCAGTAATTGCTAAAGAAATTTGAAATGGAATCTATCCATAAGACATTGTGCATAATTGTCACCCTTTATTAGTAATAAAATAAGTGTACCATATGTAAAAAATGATTGAAAGTAGTGCAGTTTCAAGTAATAATTTTATGGTATTTTTTTGTAGAAAGTGTTATCATTAATTTATACTATAAGATTGGAGGAATGGCTCAATGACAGGTGTTGAGATTGCTGCATTAATTGCTGCATGTGCTTTATTAGCATTAGTGGTTTTTGTAATTGTCAAAGTATCACCGATTTTATCAAGATTAAATAAAACGGTTGATAACGTGAATTATTCATTAGAAATCATTACAAAAGATGTTGATAGCCTTTCAATTGAAGTTGAAGGATTATTAAATAAAGCAAATGTACTTGTAGATGACGTGAACGGCAAACTTAAAGCGACAAATCCGTTGTTTACAGCGGCAGGCGATTTAGGTGTGACGATTTCTGATGTAAATACATCATCTCGTAATCTAGCAACAAAAGCAGTAAAGCTTTCAAAAACAAGCCGTGCAGTTGCGGCATTTAATTTTGGAAGAACAATTCTTTCAAAGAAGAAAAAAGTAAAATAACGAAACGGAGTGTTGAACATGAGTAAATCAGGTGGATTTTTATTAGGAGCATTTATTGGAGCCTCTGCAGCAGCAGTAACAGCTTTATTATTTGCACCAAAATCAGGTAAAGAATTACGTGAAGATTTAGCGAAAGAAGCAGATCGCTATAAAGAACAATTATCAGAATATGGTGAAATCGCACGTGCAAAAGGTGTTGAATTCGCAGAAGTAGCTAAAACTTCAACACAAGATATCCGCATTAACTTACAAGAACAAGCTGGCCAATTCAAAGAACAAGTTTCTAAACAAGCAGCTAACTTAAAAGATCAAGTTGCAGTACACACTGAAAACTTAAAAGGCCAATTTAGCGAAACAGTTGATAAAGTAAAAGGAAACTTTGCTAAACACAAAGAAGAATCAGCAGAAGTGGTTGCTGAATTAGCTGAAAACGTAAAAGAAAAAGCTGAAGAAGTTAAAGAAGAAGCTTAATTTTATTGTTTAATAATGAAAGCCTGGGGAATTTCCCCAGGCTTTTTCTTTTGGATTAGAAGTCGTATTTAACGGCTGTAAAGAGTTTAGCGCCGTCTTTTGTCACGGCTAGGCAGTCTTCAATACGAACGCCGTAGTCTCCTGAAATATAGACACCAGGTTCAACAGAGAAGCACATGCCTTCAACGAGTTCCATATCGTTTCCTTCCATAATTGAAGGGAACTCATGAACGCTTTGTCCAATTCCGTGTCCAAGACGATGGATGAAGTATTCGCCGTATCCAGCTTCTGCGATAATGTCACGAGCAATCTTATCAATTTCGCTTGCTTTCATGCCAGGTTTTACTGCTTGGATAGCTGTATCGTGGGCTTTTTGAACAATGTCGTAGATTTCTTGATGGCGTGGGTCTTTCGCGTTGTCATTTCCGAAGAAGACCGTACGAGTAATGTCACTCGCATAACCATCGACCATTGTTCCTAGGTCAAAGAGCACCCATTCATTTTCTTTCAGAGTGCGTTCGCCAGGTTCACCGTGAGGATCTGCAGCGTGGTCGCCAAAGAGCACCATTGTGTCAAAACTCATTTGAGAGACACCAAGCTTTTTCATTTCGAATTCGATAATGGCAACGACTTCGCGTTCGCTAATGCCAACTTTCAAGGCATTCTTTCCGATTTCAATCGCTTTATCGGCAAAGGTTCCTGAGTAGACAAGTTTCTCGATGGCATCAGCGTCTTTCACTAGACGTAAGTGTTGAACGACTGGAGTTAAGTCCACTGTGAATCGAATGCCAGGAAAGTGCTTTTGTAATTGCTCAGCGGCAAAGAGTGAGAAGTCTACTTTTTCCACAGCAAAATTCGTTTGTGTAGGGAAGTGCTCCTTAATCGCATCTGATAAGAGTTTCCAACCATCTTCATGGTCTTGATAACTCTTCACGATAAAGTCGGGTTCCGCTTTTTGAGCTACTTGGTGTTCCAATGCTGGGACGAAGAGTAGTGGAGTCGCTCCTGGTGTATACACGAGCGCCACAATTCGTTCATGTGGGTCTGTTGAGAAGTTTGTCAAAAGACGAATGGTTTCTGGGTTTTGAATAAAAACAATCGGATTTTGTTTTTCTTTCATTTCATTTTCCAATTGTAAAAAAGTAGGGTTTAGTTTCATAATTTCATCTCCTTGAATCTATTGTAGCATATTATTACATCAATAATGTAAATAGTTTCAAAAATTATATGAAAATTGTTGTGAAACGCTTGCAAAAGATTTATGAAAGTGCTACCCTAGGATTAGATGAAAAGATGCACAAAGGAGATTTGTAGATGGAAAAGCAAACAATTACGATTTATGACGTTGCTCGTGAAGCAAATGTATCCATGGCTACAGTATCACGTGTAGTAAACGGGAACCCAAACGTAAAACCAGCGACTCGTAAAAGAGTGCTAGATGTTATCGATGAATTAGATTATCGTCCAAATGCCGTTGCTCGTGGACTTGCAAGTAAGAAAACTACGACTGTTGGAGTCATCATTCCAGATGTCACAAACCTTTACTTTGCTAGCTTAGCGCGTGGGATTGATGACATTGCGACAATGTATAAATACAACATTATTCTAGCGAACTCAGACCAAAATAATCACAAAGAAATTCAAGTGTTAAACACATTGTTGTCTAAACAAGTAGATGGTATTTTATATATGGGAAACCATTTAACACCTGAATTACGCACTGAAATCATTCGTTCTAAAACACCAATCGTTTTAGCAGGAACGATGGATGCAGAACATGAAATTGCGTCTGTAAATATCGACTATAAAGAAGCAACGCAAGAAGCCGTTGAAACATTGATTGAAAACGGACATAAGAAAGTGGCTTTCGTAACTGCTGCATTGAAAAATATAGCTTCTGTAGATTTACGTTTAGAAGGATATAAAGCAGCTTTAGATAAAGCAGGTATTAAATTCGATCCTAAATTAGTATATGAAGTGCCATTGACATACCATGCTGGTGAATCAGTAGCAGAACGTATTCATAAAGCAGGAGTTACAGCTGCAATCGTAACTGACGACGAAACTTCTGTTGGATTATTAAATGGATTAATCGACTTAGGAATTAAAGTTCCTGAGAAATTCGAAATCATCTCAAGCAATAACTCTAAATTAACGAAGATGACTCGTCCAATCCTTTCAACAATTGCACCACCTTTATATGATATCGGTGCCGTAGCAATGCGTCTATTAACGAAGATTATGAACAAAGAAGAGATTGTCGAATCTGAAATCACATTACCTTACAAGATTGAACTTCGACACACAACTAAATAAAGTTAAGCAAACAGCCTATCAAATGAACGATAGGCTGTTTTACTTTCTTCCTATATAATAGAAGCAATTAAAAAGGCTGGACATCTGTCCAGCCTTTCGTTTTTTGTTTAAGGTTATGGTGCCTGCGTTGTTGCAGGAGCTTGAGAAGACGGTGCCTGCGTTGTTGCAGGAGCTTGGCTTGAAGGTGCTTGAGTTGTAGGAGATTGAGTAGTATCAGGTTTCTTTTCTTCCTTCTTCTTCTCTTCTTTTTTCTTGTCGCTAGAAGATGAAGATTTATTCCAGAATCGACTTAATTCTTCTGGGGTTGCACCCACCATAAAGTCATATCTTGGATCCATAGGAGGGAAGTCCTTCTTGAACCAATCTGTTGTCATAGAACCACCGATTGAATAAGTACCACCGTTTTCTGCTTTAAATGAACCTGCTTTTGTACCAGTTGTGGATACAACAGAATCACGATATACAGAGTCTGGTTGCGTAAAGCTTGTTTCTTTTCCAATCAATTCAGGGTTTGCTTCGTATGCGGCTCTCATTAAGTTCGTCCATTGACGTTGACTACGCATCGTTGGTTCGCCGTATCCGTCGCCACCAGTGATTGCGTATCGAGCGTTATAGAAGTTATCATATCCGATCCATGAACCAAGAGTAACAGTTGGTGTATAAGCTACAAACCAGTTATCAATCTCGTTTTCTGAAGTACCTGTTTTACCAGCTAAATCAGAACTGAATCCCATATTTCCTTTAATGTTGTAGAAGATTGTAGAGCTTGCAATATCTTGTAACATGTTTGTTGTTAAGAACGCTGTTGCATCTGAGAAGACGCGCTCTGATTTATCTTCGTGTTGGTAAATCACATTTCCACGAGAGTCTTCAATCTTTTCGATTAAGTATGATTCGTGGTGTTCACCGCCATTAGCCAGTGTTGAGAAGGCACTTGTTTGTTCTCTTACAGAAGGACCTGTTCTCGTACCACCGATTGAAAGGGCGATATTTTGATATTCATCTTCACCGATACCTTCAGTGATTCCCATTTTCTTCAAGTATTCACCAGCGTTAATGCCTTTTTGAAGCATTGCTTGGTAAATCTTAATAACTGGGTTGTTTAATGATTTGAACAGTGCGTAACGAACCGTTAAGAATTGGTTCGTAATAGAGTTACCATAGTTCGTTGGTTGCCAGTAAGTTCCGTTCCCTTGTGCGATACTAATCTTCGTATCCGGAACGATACTTGCTGGGTAAATCAAGTTGTTTTCAATCGCTGGTGCATATACCAAGATTGGCTTGATTGTTGAACCAGGAGAGCGGTGTGTTGAAAACGCGTGGTCCACTTGGTTCGCTTCAAAGTCACGACCTGCGACGAATCCAAGAATACGACCGGTTTTGTTTTCAATTAACACAGCACCATTTTGAGCTGGCTCTTTTTGAGTTTTAGTTTCACCAGTATTTTGGTCAACATATTGTGTGTTGTAGGTTGGTCCGATTAAGTCCCCGTTTTCAGCAATGGCTTTTTGCATTGCATCGTATACTTTTTGGTCAACAGTTGAAGTGACACGGTAACCAGAAGAACTTAATTCACGCTCAGCCTCGTCATAGTATTTACTATATAATTCTGAGTCGTTTTTAACATCGTTATACGTCAATTTGTTTTTCTCAGCTGCTTTTGTCATTAAGACTTTCACCGCTTCACGATGAACAGCTTGATATAAGTATGATTGACGGTTTGAAGTAAGCTCTTTTGGAGGAAGGAAGTCCTTCGTAATGTCATACGCTAGAGCTTCTTCGTATTGTTCTTTTGAAATTTTGTTTTCACGATACATACTGAAGAGAACGGTCTTCATACGTTCTACCCCAGCAGATACGTCTTCTTTCATCGTTGCGATGTTTGTATAAGGTGTGTAAACAATTGGGTTTTGAGGCATCCCTACAAGATACGCTGCTTGTGGTAACGTTAAATCTTTTGCGGAAACCCCGAAGACACCTTGAGCGGCTTCTTCGATACCGGCGATATTTAACCCGTTATGATTACGTCCAAACGGAGAAACGTTTAAGTAAGCTTCTAAGATTTGGTCTTTCGTAAAGTGTTTTTCAAGACGTAGTGCGTATAGAATTTCGTTCGCTTTACGTTTGAAAGTGACTTCGCTTGTTAAAATCTGTTGCTTAATTAATTGTTGTGTTAACGTAGATCCACCCGTTGCGCCTGAATCAGAAGAAGCAACTTCTTGTAAGAGGGCACGGATAAGAGCCTTAGGAACAATCCCGTTATGATCATAGAATGAACTATCTTCTGTAGCGATGATTCCATCTTTTACATATTGCGAAATTTCTGATAAAGGTTTTACAATACGTAATTCATCAGTATTTACATCTGAAATCTTCGTCCCGTCTTGATAGTAGAAACTCGAGATTAAGTTGAGATTTCCGATGGCGTCACTCATTTGTTCTTGAGTGAGTGGTTCTTCATTGGATGTCAAACTTGCAAAGTATCCAAGTCCAATCCCGCCTCCGAATACACCAATAAGCATCAGTGCTAGAATTGCGATTACGAAAATGTTTTTAAGGACTGAATAAGCAATATTAAAAATAAAACGCATATTTTTAAGAATCGGTTTGTTCCAAATAGAAAGTAGAGCCTCGCGCCAATCTGGAGTTTGGTTCTGTTCTGACATAAGTTCAACTCTTTTCATTTATACATATTTTTGTCCATTATATCAAAAAACGATGAAAAATACTATTTTTTACTTGTAGGAGTAGGGTTTAGAGCAGTTTTTTACAAAAAAGTTAAAGGTGTAAAGAGAAAATACTTTACAAGCATCCTTCCATCTGCTAAACTATGTAACTGTGAGATTAATACATGGAGGTGTAAATTATGGCAGTTAAAATTCGTTTAAAACGTATGGGTTCTAAGAAAAGTCCTTTCTACCGTGTTGTTGTAGCTGATTCACGTTCACCACGTGATGGTCGTTTCATCGAAACAATCGGAACATACAACCCACTATTAAACCCAGCTGAAGTTTCAATCAATGAAGAATTAGCATTACAATGGTTAGCAAACGGTGCGCAACCTTCTGATACAGTTCGTAACTTGTTATCACAACAAGGTATCATGAAGAAATTCCACGAATCAAAGTTTTCTAAGTAATTTCTATAAAGTCGACAACTCGATGGAGAGGTGAAAAGAATGCCAGAGATTAGTGAATTAGTATTGTCAATGGTTAAACCATTAGTTGAATTCCCTGATGATGTTCGTATTGACGTTTCTGAATCAGATGAATTCATGGAATATACTTTACGCGTGAATCCTCAAGATATCGGTCGTGTGATTGGTAAACAAGGACGTGTGGCTCGCGCTATCCGTACGATTACTTATAGTGTTCGTACTCGCGGACCAAAACGTGTGCGTCTAAGTATTGAGAACCTAGATTAATAGGCGAAGCCTTGGAGAAATCCAAGGCTTTTTTTGT
>CAUVJW010000066.1:0-6912 GCA_963552295.1 uncultured Streptococcus sp.
TTTCTCCTCTTTCTTCTCTTCTGGTTGAAGTGATTCAGGACGAATCTTCACACCTTCAATAGCTGTTGGTGCAATCGCTTTTGCAATCTCATGTGATGTATTCATTGAGAATCGACTTGCGTACGCTTCAATTAACATCGGCAAGCTTAAACCAGCTACGATTGCACGGTGGTCTGGGTCTTCTTCAAACAAGATGTTCGCTTGGTTGAATGGACTACCACCCCATAAATCTACTAGAAATAGAATTTCTTCAGTCTCTAGCTTTTCAACTGCTTCGCGCAGTTTTCTTTGTAAGTCTTCAGGTCCTTCACTAGGCATAAAAACAACAGATTCAACTTTTTCTTGATTCCCGAAAATCATTGAACCTGATTGCTTAATTCCATCTGCAAATTCGCCGTGACTTGCAATGATAATTCCTACCATAAAGCTACCTCCTTTATTAAAATTAAATCGCTTTTATGATTTAGTTTATTTTACCATAACCACACACTCACTTAAAGAAATCTTAACCTTTAAATTGTTTTTTATCGGTTCCAATTCCTGTTTACTATAGAAAAAAGCTAATCCCTGAGGACTAGCTCTCTTTAACAATTTATTTATATTGCGGACGACTATACCCGATAATATATCGAGCATTCAATCTATGTGATTTACGAACGACTTTTGATTCATCATAATTACGATCACTTGTATTTCCTTCAATCGTAATCACTTTATCGCCTTCTACTTTTTCAACAATAGCGATGTGGTCTGCAACACCATCAATGTTCCAGTCAAATGTAATGACATCTCCTGGTTGTGGTGTTGATTTTCCAATCCAAATTCCTTTATTTTTCATTAAACTAATATGGTAAGGAACATAAGCTTCTTTATCAATTAAGTCAATTAGTCCGCTATGTTGATACATTGATGAAACAAAGATATCACACCAGTCATCATAGGTACTTACACGGTAACCACTATAACTACTCTTTCCAGAATTATAAATACTTACCATCGTATTGTGGCGGCTATCAAATTGTTCAACACCGATATATCCACGCGCTAAATTTAAAAGAATTTCTTTTTGGTTTCCTTTAGAAGATGGATTTGGTAGCCAAGCTCCGTCAGATCCTACATAATAGCGATAGTTGTCAACCCATTGATTTGTCGCCATTGTACCATCTGCCAATAAATAGTAGTCACCTATCCATTTATTGCGTGTTGGAATGCCGTTTTTAAAATGATACCAAGTACCATCTGCTTCTTGAATCCAGCCATCTTTCCCTTTAACGGCATTAGGAACAATAGCACCATCTTCACCTACGTAATGCTTGTCGTTATCAACCCATTGATTTGTAACCATGGCACCAGTAGAACCTAAATAATAGTTTCCACGCCATTCATTTTTAACGCGTTGTTCTTTACCTTCATAGTAGTACCAAGTACCATTTTCTTTAACCCAACCGTTTTTGAGTTTTTTATCTTTTACCCAGTAGCCATCTGCACCAACATAATAACGGTAATCTTCAACCCATTTATTGGTAGCCATCGTACCGTCTTCTTGCAGGTAATAGTTCCCTTTCCAGACATTTTTAACGGGTTGTCCGTTTTCGTAGTAATACCAAATCCCATCAATCTTTTCCCAAGCAGATTTCACACGATTTGGAACCCAAGCACCGTTTTTATCCACATAGTACTTATGGTCATCTACCCAGTTTTCAGTGGCCATTTTCCCATCAGAACCAAGGTAATAATTACCTTTCCAATTATTACGGAGAAGTTGTTCCCCTTCTAAGTAATAGTACCAATAACCGCCTTCTTTAACCCAGCCAGACTTTTTAACTTTTCCAGGAACCCATTTACCAGAAGCATCAACATAATACTTGTAGTTATCTACCCATTTACTAGTAGCCATTTTCCCGTCAGCTTCTAAGTAATAGTCGCCTTTCCAGTTTGAAGTAAGCATTGTGTGGTCAGCATTATAAAAATACCATGTGCCATCTGAAGTCTTTACCCAACCAGTATACTTTGGAGCTTCTGTAGTAGAAGTTTCCGTTGTTACTTCCTGAGTTTGTGTTGTTGCTTCTGCAGTTGTAGTTTCGGCCTTTTCAGTGACTTGTGTAGTCACCGCTTGTGTAGTTGACGGCGCTACTTCTGTAGTTGGTTCAACTTCTTGTGCTAAAACTGCATTCCCGTTTAATAATAAAATCCCTGCTAATAATCCCAAAGAACTTCTAAATTTCATTTTTCTCTCCTTTTTAATGATGTAGTTTATTTCCGTTATCATCGAGATAGAATGTAAATCCTTCTCCGATAACTTGGTTCACATCTGTAATAATTACAAATGCTTCTGGATCATACTCGTGAATGATTCGTTGAACTGGCATCAATTGTTGACGACTGACAACAACGTATAACACTTGTCTCTTCTCTTTTGAGTAAAAGCCGTGTCCATCCAACACCGTAATTCCACGATCTAAATCCGTTTGGATTCGCTGTCCAATTTCATCATATTTATCCGAAATAATCATAATCGCTTTTCGTGGATTAAACCCTTCTAAAATAAAGTTAATCACTTTGCTTGCGATAAATAACATAATTAACGTTAGAACTGCTTTTTCAAAACCAATCACAAACGCAAGTGGTGTCACGATAATGAAGTCAATCATTAGTAATGAAGAAGAAACGCTCCACCCTAAATATTTATGCATCATCATCGCAATAATATCCGTACCTGCTGTCGTTCCTTTCCCAAGGATAACAAGACCTAATGCTATTCCAACCAATACTCCAGCTGCTACACCAGCGACAACTAGGTTTTCTGGAACGAATACCGGCCATTCTTGTGTCACTTTTATGAAAGTTGGTAATTCAATAACTGCCAACACAGTATAAATCATTGTTTTTCTTTCAAGATAACGATAACCAACGATTAATAAAAATCCATTCAAAATTAAGTTGGATAAGGCTGGGTCAATTTGTAATGTATAATACCCTAACAAAGTAACCCCAGTAATCCCACCTTCACCAAAGTGGTTAGCAATGATAAAAGCGTTAACCGTGTATGAAAATAAGAAACAACCTAATGTAACCAAGATGAAGGATTTTAATGTATCTTTGTTTAAATATTTCTCCAATAAAAATCCTCCTTATTCTGGTTCCCTATGGAATCGTCCATAGAAGTTTTCAGTGCTAATTTGATTAATAATTGCCCGCGGATCCGCTTCCTTAATCACGGCAACCGCATCGATAACTTCATACGAAGACAATACAGTATGTAATAAATACATTCTTTCTCTACTAAATCCACCAATGGCTTCCACGCACGAAATCCCATGTCGAACTGTCTTCAAATAGGCATCCATGACATCTTCACCATAACGAGTTGTAATTTGCAACGTAACTTTATGATAACGTTGATGAAAGGTGCTTATAACTTTTGTTGAAATATATTGGAAGATAATGGAATAACCTGCATGTTTCCAACCAAATAAGGCACCGAATATCAGTAGTAATGCTGTATTAAATAGGAAAACTTCTTGCCAAATCGTTTTCCCATTACGGTTTGAAACGTATAACGCCACAAAGTCCATTCCACCAGTAGAAGCATTTCCTTTCAAGGCTAGTGAAACATATAAACCATTTAGTACACCACCAAAAATCACATTCAGCATTGTATCATCCACAAATAGTGGTTCAAAATTCAATACTCGAATAAAGAAACTTCCTACGAATACTTGTAGAATCGAATAAAATGTAAATCGTGCGCTGATTCCACGGTAGCATAAAATTGCAACTGGAATATTGAGCATAATCAGTAACATAGAAATCGATAATTCGACTCCAAATAGTCCTGCAATTTGATTCATTAAAATTGATACTCCAAGGAATCCACTAGACAAAAGATTCGATGGTTGAATAAATACTTTTAGCGTAAACGCCTGTAGAAAACCAGAAATGACAACGGCTAAGAGTGATAATACATGCCTAATCATTTTGTTTTTACGATATTTACGATAAGAAGATGGGTTTAAAAAACTCATACATGATCTCCCACTTTGAAACAATATTGAATGCCATTTGCAGTTGGTACTTTCAGCACTGCATCATAATAATGAAATGGCACTTTTTTTGATTCCAAATTTAACACCAGATTTTCTAATTCTCGCATATTTGGAACACGCCATTCGATTTCAGAAACTCCATAAAAATCTTGATGTGAATGAGGAATGAACTCCCAAGCATTAATCGCTAGTGAGTACCCATCTCGATTCACTTTAAAATTCTTACGACGAGTCACATAATCATAGGTAGTCTTGAATAAAAACGCTTCGGTTAAAAACGCTCCTGTTTCTTCAACATCGGACACATTATAGTGCACTTGTGCGATGCTAGCGGTTGGTGGAAATTCTTCTGCCATCGCATCGACTCCATCGATAAACTCATGAAGCGAACGATTCATTTCTGTCCCTTCAAGATATTCATCAACAAGTTCAGAACCACTCTCGCTTTCAATCATAAACTTCAAACGATTCCCTTCAGGATCCACGATATAAAAGTTATCCGTATAGCCATCAAAACCTGTTGCAGTGATTGTTTGTTCTTCTAAAATCAATCGATTAATTAACTCTCCCATTTGGAATGGTTTTGTTAATTTAAAGCCGATATAGTACGTAGTTAGAATTGAATCTTTACTTCCTTTACCTTGAACTAAGCGCAGTAAAGGAATACTACCTCTACTATGTCCAATAAGGATTTCGTCATCAAAGTCCTGCAGTACAACAAGACCTAAAACTTGCGTATAAAATTTCTTCATCACTGAAAGATTACGCACCGTTATCGTTAAAAGAGAAATCGTCCACTCTTTTTTTGATTGTGGTACAAGTGCATCTTTCACTAACTGTAATAGATTTCGCATTTTCCTTTTCCTTTACTAAAAAAGTGGGGAGGACTTAAAGGATGTTCCTCACCCACTCCGTTAATTTTTATCCTTCAAAAGCCACTGTTAAAGGTGGGACAACTTGTTTCTTACGAGAAACAACTCCTGGTAGTGTTAGTACACCGTCTGTGTAGCTTGCGTTAAACGCTTGAGCCACTTTATCTAAATGGTCACCAACAACTAATACTGTTGAGACGCTTGTTAAGATGTTTGTAATGACAAATACAAATGTATCATATCCGTTTTTATCGTTTGCAACACGCATGCTTTCTTCTAATGCATCGCGACGTGCTAATAATTCTTCAGGATCCACTACGTTTACTTGTGCAATACGTAAGTTTGCTCCTCCCATTGGGAATGATTTCGCATCTAAGTCGATTAAATCATCTTCTGATTTATTTCCTAAGTTTGTACCAGCTTTTAGCATTTCTAAACCATATACATTCACATCGATTTCAGCAATGTTTGCTAAGTCTGTTGCTGCTTCGATATCTTGTTGTGTGCATGTTGGTGATTTGAATAATAATGTGTCTGATACAATGGCTGAGACCATTAATCCAGCGATATCTTTTGGAATATCTACTCCATATTCTTTGTACATTTTGTATAGAATTGTATTTGTACACCCCACTGGTTCTGCACGGTAGAATAATGGGTTTGCTGTTTGGAAGTTTGCGATACGGTGGTGATCCACAACATATTCTACTTCCACTTTTTCAACTCCTGTAGCACTTTGTTGAACTTCATTGTGGTCTACTAATGCTACACGATTTGTTTCTTCTGAAACATCTCCAATCACGCGTGGAGCTTCTTTTTTGAAATATTCTAAAGCGTATTGTGTTTCTTCATTTGGAGTCCCAAGGGCAACTGCTTCTGCATCTTCTCCTAAATGACGTAATAAATAAGCATATGAAATTGCTGATGTAATTGCGTCTGTATCTGGATTTTGATGTCCGAAAACTAATAATTTACTCATAATTTGGCCTCTCTCTATATAAATTTACATTGACAATTTTAACATAATTATCACTTAAAACCAATAGATAATGCATTATTTCTAAGATTTCTAGAAAAAAAGAACTGTTATAGCTTTTAAACTATAACAGTTCATTCATTATGCATTTAAATAACCTTTATATTCGTCTGTTCTTAAAATACGACGAGCATTGTCCACACGTTCTTGTGTTGGTGGTTCAATATGGTCTAATTTATATGGAATTCCTAAGTTCTTCCATTTATACACACCCAATTTATGATATGGTAAAATCTCAAACTTCAATACGTTCTTCAATTTACTTACAAACTCACTTAATCGGATGAGATATTCATCATAATCTGAACGTTCTGGAACTAACACGTGACGAATCCATACCGGTTGTCCTTTATCTGATAAATACTCCGCTAGTTGAAGAATATTTTTATTCGTCCATCCTGTTAATTTCTTATGTTGTTCATCATCAATATGTTTAATATCTAATAAAATAAGATCCGTATATTCTAATAACTCTTCGAATTTTGAGAAGAATGGTTCATCATACGTAAATGGCATTCCACAACTATCTAATGTTGTGTGTACTCCAGCTTTCTTGCAGCGTTTAAAGAAATCGATTAAGAAATCAATTTGCAATAAAGGCTCTCCTCCGCTGACAGTTACGCCACCTTTACGTCCCCAGAATGCACGATATTGCAACGCTTGATCGAGTAATTCTTGAGAAGTAATCGGATGACCGCCCCCAATATTCCAAGTATCTGGGTTATGACAAAACTCACAACGCATACGACAACCTTGCATGAAGGTTACAAAACGGATACCTGGTCCGTCTACAGAACCAAAACTCTCTGTAGAATGAATATATCCAGTTACTGGTTCACTCATCATTATTCCTCCTATCTTTTCTCTACTAGTATATCACAATTCGTGTCCTTTAGGGCCATTTCGATTAAAAAACGGATGGACGATTTTGCCCATCCGTTTTCTTAATTTCAGCAAT
>CAUVJW010000067.1:0-6811 GCA_963552295.1 uncultured Streptococcus sp.
GCGACTTCATCATTTTCAAGTAAGGCAAAGATTAATCCAAGCAAGAAGATAAATACTGAGATATAAACGAATGGTGTATACGCAAAGTAGATTTCACCAAATTTTGCATAGTAATCGTCATCCTTAAGTGTGGCGTCTTTTGAAATGACACTCACGGAGGCTTGCTCGCTTAAAATCTTATTCATATTCTCAACGCTAAAGTTGCCTTGATTTTTCAATACAACCGCATAGCGAATATAGGAATTAACGTACTCACGAAGGACATTTCCGTTCAGTGAATTTCCAATTTCCATTTTGACAGCAGATTCCCCATTGTTGATTCTTGTATCAACATCCGATGGAATCCAAAGTGCACCATCTACATCATTTCCATAGACAGCTTCTTTCATACTGTTATCGCTATTGGTTGTGAGTGAGACTTTATGATCTTTTTGAAGCGCGGCAATGAGCGCGTTGATAATTTCGCTACTGCCATCTGATTCGTCTTTAATCAAGACTTTATATTGAGTATCTTTGAAACCAGTGACTTCGTTGTTTCCTAGCACTTGAGAAAGGCCCATTGCCATAAAGATGACTAGGAAAATAATCGCATATGATTTTAATCGATAAGCCAGTTTTAGAAAATATTTATAGACTATCATAACGTGTTCTCCTTAATCTCCATAGTGCACATCCTAGAATTGCTAGTGAGTATGCGCCAAGTAATAAATAGGTTCTACCAAGCTCCGCACTGCCTACAAGGCGATTTAATTGATAAAATCCTGTAACCATTAATGCGACCGGATTAAATTGGTTAAATCCTGGCATAAAGGTGTTGGCAAATCCTTTCATTGCCGTTCCCATCATTCCCGCAAGTGCTGAAAGGACGAGGTTTGTAATTAACGCGAAGATAATTCTTCCCTGAATGGTTAGTTTTTGATTAGTTCCAATAAGAAGCCCTGCTGCAATTCCGAATACATTTCCTAGCAACATGAGAAGGAGGCTTCCTGCCCAATCTGCAAATAGATTAATTTTCAATACTTGTGTCGTATAGACCAGCATGATTGCGTTTGACGCGATATTGAGTAATAAACCAATCATAAAGCAGTTGATAATGAGTTTTCCTTTGCTAAATGGGCTGCCCATAATCCGGCGCCCAATTGGCGATAAGTTTCCGTTTAAGTAAGCTGCACAAACGACACCGCTAAACATCGAGTACATCGTGAAGCTGGCAATCGCTGTGTAAAATAACATCGTCCCTTGACTGACATCGGTTGTCTCCTGCGTCACCCAGCTCTTGTTAAAGTCGATAGATGCTGCGCCTCGTCCAAGGCTTTGAACCTGTTTAATCTGAGTCGCTACATTTTTCAACACGCTTTGAGGAATCCCCATCGATTGGCTAACTACCACGTCTAAGTTCTTCTCAAGAAATCCGTCTGCTTTATCCTCTGTGACGAGTGCTTTCCCTGCTTCCTCTGACTCCACATCAATAATCTCGAAGTAATCTCCGGCTTGTTCAAACACCTGGCGATATGGATTGTCGCCTGTCATGGCAACTCGAACTGTTCCCATGTCTTGATTCATGATCCCTGAAAAGGATACGAAATAGAGTGAAATTAAGATAATCGGATAGAGTAACACCCAAAACGAGAATGAAAAATCTTTTAAGGCGTCTTTTGATAAATACGTAAATAGCTTTAAGAATGTCTTCATGAATCTCGAAGTCCTTTCCCTGTGTATGCAAGGAACACATCATCTAAGCTTGGCTGTTCACTGTATAAACGAACATAGCTTAAGTTCAATTCTTCTAGAATGTTTGCTACGTGAAGTAAGTGATTTGTTCCTTGTTCGAAGTTAAATTTCAAATGATCTTTATGATGCTCTAATACAAGAACGTGTGGAATTTGTTTTAAGCGAGCCACTTGTTCTTCAGTTGGAACGGTTGAAAGTTCCACTTGGATAATTTCAGAAGTCGCGATAGATTTCTTCAATTCTTGCGAAGTTCCTGAAACAATGCTCTTTCCTTTATCCATAATCACGATGCGGTCACTTAATCCGTCCACTTCATCTAAGTAGTGAGTTGTATAAATAATCGTGCTGCCTTGTTCATTCAGTTTGCGAATCCCTTCTAAGATGAATGAACGACTTTGTGTGTCTACCGCAACAGTTGGTTCATCGAAGAAAATTAAGCTTGGCTTATGCACGATACCGCAAGCGATATTCAAACGGCGTTTCAACCCTCCACTCAATTTCTTTGGAACAAACTTGCGGAACTCTTGTAGTTCTACAAATTCGATGGCCTCTTGTACATATTGCTTTCGTTGTTTTGCATCTGAAATATACAATCCGCAAAAGAAATCAATATTTTCTTCGACAGTTAAATTTTCTAAATACGCTAAATCCTGTGGTACAATCCCGATTTCACGTCGTACTTTAGTGGATAACGGGAATTTGCTTTCCCCAAGAACCGTTACCTCACCACTATCAAAGGTTAAAAATCCTAACATACTATTAATCGCTGTTGTCTTCCCACAGCCGTTTGGTCCAAGAAGTGCCAAAAGCTCTCCTTTACGAATTTCAATATCAAAATGATTTAATGCCATCAAGTCTTTGTAACGTTTAACTAAACTTTTTACTTGGATACTATTTTCCATGTCCTCACCTCATTGTTGTTATTACACTCTTAGTATATCGACCATGCATGTCACAAACTAGTGTCAAATGTCGTTAGTTGTATATGACATTTGTCATAAATAGCTAGATATTTCTCCCTATTTGGGCTACACTGAAAGAAAGAGCTTTGGAGGTGAGAGGCGTGCGCACGTTTTTAGAGAAGTTAATGTTCTTTATTTTGATTAGTATCTATTTAATGGGACAACAAACAGAAGTCTTTACGATATTTTTAGGTCTTTGTATTTTTATTCTTTCTCTATCTATAGAAGTGTTTGAAAATAGTTGGATTCAACGCATTTCGCTAGTAATATCTGGTGCTTTATGCATCTTCTATCCTGAAACGGGATTGTATCTTTCCATTTTCATCATGCATGCCGCCCAACTATTCGGGCTCCCAGGAGCTTTTGCTGGCATCATCCTTTTACTGCGACCAGATTTATTCACATTAATCCTAAGCGTTATCGGAACTTACGTTATTTTACGTAGTCGCTATGATAAAGAATTCCGCACGATGAGTCACCATATTCAAGACGACTTAGAACATGAACGACTTCTACTATTGCAACGACAACAATTTAGCCAAGAAGAAACGTTGAAGCAAATGGAGGTCGCAACACTTAAGGAACGGAATCGTATTTCTCACGCCTTGCACGATCAAATCGGACATACACTAAGCGCTTCAATTATGCAACTGGAAGCCTTGCAAATTATTACCAATGAACCCGTTGTCGAGAAGAAACTAGAACAAGTTTCTGGCATCCTTCAAAACGGGATGGACGAGATTCGAACGACGATTCATCAGCTTTACGACGACTCTTTCCTACTCTCTCAAAAGATGGACGAGATTCTTCACCCACTGGAAGCGAAGGCACAAGTCAATTATCAAAATACAATCTCGGATGAAATTCCAATCGGATTGAAATACGACATTCTTACTATCTGTAAAGAGATGGCAACGAACTTTATGAAGTATTCAAACGGAAATCAAATCCAATTATTTTTACTAGAACAAAACAACTACTACACGATTCAATATAAAGATAATGGGAATGAGACGAGAAATGACACCCCGGGCATGGGCTTAACTATGATGAAAGAACTGGTGGAGAAACATAAAGGGGTTATGACATTACAAACAAATAACGGATATGACATCTTTATCCGAATTCCAAAACAGGAGGTCAACCATGATTAAAACGATTCTAGTCGATGACGACTTTCTAGTGCTTCAAGCGCTCGAGACGATTCTATCTGTTCAAGACCATATTGAAGTGGTCGGGACAGGAAGCGATGGACATGATGCTGTCGAATTATATATCACTCATCAACCAGACTTAGTCTTGATGGATATTCGTATGGAACCTACTACCGGAATCGAAGCTGCAGAAACGATTTTAAAAGACTTTCCTGACGCAAAGATTTTATTCTTGACGACCTTCCAAGACGACGAGTACATCACAAAGGCGCTCTCACTTGGCTGTAGGGGATATTTATTGAAGCAACATATTAAAGGAATTCTTCCAGCAATCGATGCCGTGATGAATGGCCAAATTGTCTATGATTCAACGATTGAAATGCCCGTGAAGAAAACCTTCGAGAAGAAATCAAGCGCTCATTTAAGTGAGCGTGAGAATGAACTGCTCTACCTCGTTGCTGAAGGATTCAATAATAAAGAAATCGCCGAGAAGATGTATCTCAGCGAAGGAACGGTAAGAAACTACTTATCGGCTCTGCTTGAAAAGTTAGAATTGCGTGATCGTACGCAACTGGCAGTTTATTACTATAAAGAACTATAAGAAAAACAAGCACCTCAAGTTGAGGTGCTCGTTTTTCTCTTATGAATATTTATTTCCAAACTTTTCCAAAATTCAGTAAATTTTGGGTACAAAAAAAGCCCTGAATCATCAAGGCTTTTGATCTTTAAAAGTTAACTAAGCGTTGTGCCATATCTAATTCGTAAGCACGAACTTCACGTGGTAAGAAGCGACGAATTTCGTCTTCGTTGTACCCTACTTGGAATCTCTTTTCGTCCAACATAATTGGGCGACGTAGCAATCCTGGGTTGTTTTGGATTAATGAGAACAATTGATTTAATGGAACTTCATCTAAGTCAATTTTTAACTCTTGGAATGCTTTTGAACGAGTTGAGATAATCTCTTCTGTTCCGTCTTCTGTCATTCGTAGGATGTTTTTAATTTCGTCAATTGTTAATGGTTCTGAAAAAATGTTTCTTTCTGTGTACAAGATGTTATGTTCTTCTAACCATGCACGAGCTTTACGGCAAGATGTACAGCTAGGTGATGTATATAATGTAACCATACGTCGATGTCCTCCTCTTCTAAAGTCTTCGGTCTTATCTACGTGTATTATTATATATGATATATAAAAAAAAATCTATATGATTTTTGGATATTTTTTAGATTTTCACAAACTTTTTTCACTTTTGATGAAAAATTTAATGTTTCATAATATTTTCACTCGCTTTCATTTCGTGATTGTGTCTTCAACAGAAAATCTCTGAATTCACAAACGTTGAAAACAGTTGTAACTATTTTTTCATGAAAATCCTTTAGAAATAAGGTATAATAAAACTAACAAGTTTAAGGAGCACTTATATGTCTAAAAAAAGAATTTTCTCAGGCGTACAGCCTTCAGCTATCCCAACTATCGGGAACTATATTGGAGCGATGAAAAACTTCGTGGCCTTACAAGATGAGTACGATTGTACTTACTGTATCGTAAACCAACACGCGATTACCGTTCCACAAGATCCAAAGAAATTAAAAGAACAAACGCGTTCACTTGCAGCACTTTACCTTGCGATTGGTCTTGACCCTGAAAAGTCAACGATCTTCGTACAATCAGAAGTACCTGCACACGCACAAGCTGCATGGATCGTTCAATGTAATGTCGGTGTTGGTGAATTAGAACGTATGACACAATACAAAGATAAATCTCAAAAACAACAATCTGTATCAGCAGGTTTATTAACATACCCTCCTCTAATGGTAGCCGATATCGTTTTATATAACGCCGAAGTGGTACCTGTTGGAGAAGACCAAAAACAACATATGGAATTAACACGTGACTTCGTTGAACGCTTCAACAGCCGCTACGGAAACGGCAACCAACTTCTTGTAATGCCAGAACCATTCATTCCAAAAGCTGGCGCACGTGTCATGAGCTTACAAACGCCAACGAAGAAAATGAGTAAATCAGATGCCAACGTAAAAGAATATATCAGCATGCTTGATGAACCTTCCGTGATTCGCAAGAAGATTAAGAGCGCTGTAACAGATTCAAGCGGCGTGATTGAATTCGATCCAGCTGAAAAACCTGGCGTATCAAACCTATTAACAATTTTCTCTGCTTTCTCTGGCGAAAGTATTGAATCATTAGTGGAACGCTTCAAAGGCGTTGGTTATGGCCAATTCAAAGAAGAATTAGCCGATGCTATTATCGCTGTTATGGAACCAATTCAAGAACGCTACTATGAGCTATTAAAATCAGAAAAGTTAGATGAGATTCTTGATGAGGGTGCTAAGAAAGCGAACTATGTAGCGAATAAGACACTACGCAAGATGGAAAAAGCGGTAGGCTTAGTGAGATAAACTAAGAAAGGTTACCTGCTTACTTTCTAAAATAAAATCAAAAGAGTCCTCTCGGACGTTATTATAATGACTAAAAAGGCTACACCGGGTTGAGCCACGGTCTCAACCCTACCGAGCTTCAAACAGATTCTAGAAGAATCCTCTTCAAGAATCTGTAATTCACATCGGTTGCAACCGCCATTAATGTCATTATAAAGTCCGAGGGACTCTTTTTTCTTTATGTATAAGTAAACTTTTCTTAGTTTATCTCCCATCGCAAAGAGAAGTAGGCTAGTTAATGCTTGCGACAATCTTAACAGAATACTTTTTGATTATCTTTAAAACATCAGTTTTATTATTGAAAGAGTCATAGTGGGACACCGGTTCGAGCCTTTAGGTCTCTCACCTTTAAAGCCTCAAAGCGGGAGTAAGGACTATCTTCCTACTCCCGCTAATTCGCATTTAATGTATTCCCCCACTATTCTTTCAATAAACTGATGTTTTTTTCGATAATTGATAACCTTATTCCATAATGAATCAATCAAAAATAGTTTATCTCCCATCGCTGA
>CAUVJW010000068.1:0-6574 GCA_963552295.1 uncultured Streptococcus sp.
TACGATGAAAACCGTAAGTTAACAAATACAGGTCTTGCAAGTATTGAATTTGACGTTGAAAATAAAACAGCAACCGTTACATTAAACTCAAAAGACTATAAATGGTCTGACGGCCAACCTGTAACCATCGACGACTACATCTTCGCGTACCAAGCCATCGGTAATAAAGACTATACAGGTGTTCGTTACGATGATGATTATAAAAATGTAGTTGGTATGGAAGAATATCACGATGGAAAAGCGGATAGCGTTTCTGGTCTTGAAAAAGTGGATGATTACACTGTGAAAATTCACTTCAAAGAAATGAGCCCTTCAATGCAATTAGCAGGTGGTTCTGTGTGTGCATACATCATGCCAAAACACATTTTTAAAGATATCCCAGAAGCTGAATGGGAAAAAAGTGATTATGTTCGTGGAACAAAATTCGTTGGTTTAGGTCAGTTCAAGATTGAATCGATTGTTGCAGGAGAATCTGTGACATTAGTTCCTAACGAGCACTACTTCAGAGGAGTAGCGAAAGTTGATAAAGTCGTAATGGAAGTTGTATCTCCAGACAACATCGTTTCAGAAATGAAAGCTGGTAACTACGATATTGCTACAATGCCAAACTCACAATACGAAGCGTATAAAGATTTAACAAACGTAACATTCCTAGGTTCACAAGCATCTGCATATGAATATATTGGTTTCCACTTAGGAAAATATGATAAAGAAACTGGTAAAAACGTGACAGATCCAAATGCGAAAATGGCGGATGTAAACTTACGTCAAGCAATGGCATACGCACTCGATATCGATGCGGCAGGTCAAAACTTGTACAATGGATTACAACATTCTTCTAACTCAATCATCATTCCATTCTTCAAAGATGTATATAACAAAGATCAAGAAGGATTCACTTATAACCCAGAAAAAGCAAAACAATTGCTTGATGAAGCAGGATATAAAGACGTTGATGGGGACGGAATTCGTGAAAACAAAGATGGTTCTAAATTGACCATTAACTTCGCTGCACGTACTCGTGACGAAGCGAATGAGTCACTTGTTCAACAATACTTGAACTGGTGGAAAGAAATTGGATTGAATATTCAATTATATACAGGACGTACAATCGAATTGAACTCATTCTATGATAAAGTTCAAGCGGATGACCCAGAAATCGATGTATTCGCAGCTGGTTGGTCTACTGGTTACGATCCAAACCCATCAGGATTATTTGGTGAAACAGCACAATTCAACTTCGAACGTTATGTAGATGCTGAAGGAACTGCCATCATGAATAAAATTAGTTCAACAGAATCATTTGATTCAGCTAAAAACGTTGAGTTCTATAAAGAATGGCAAAAATATGTTCACGATAAAGCATTCATCTTCCCAACATTAGTCGGAGAAGAACTTACAGCAGTGAATAAACGTGTGAAATACTTCGATGTAAACTTAGGCAGCAAGAAATCTGCTTTATATCAAGTAGAATTAACAAGTGATACTGGTGCTAAATAAGAATTGGAAGGAGACGAGCTTCGGTTCGTCTCTTTTTGTTTGCACAAAATCCATAAAATCAATGAAAACGCATTAATGACGGGATTTTAGTGAAATTTGAATTTAAAATTAAAATAACATGAGAAAAGTTAATTTTTTGCTCATAAATAATGGTAATCACGCAGGATTCATGGTAAACTAAAAATACGCTGTATCTGCGCTCGAATTGTCATACAATTTGCAAAAAGAGAGCATGCAACGTATAATAGAAACGTTGTTTTATTATTTTAAATATTGAAATAGTTAACCAAAGAAAATAAGGAGGAATCGGATTTGACAATTGATAAGCCACTATTAGAAATCAATAACTTACACGTTGGTTTCCGTATCAAAGATGATTTTTATGATGCAGTAGATAATGTGTCATTAACATTAGAAAAGAATGAAATTTTGGCCATCGTTGGGGAATCAGGATGTGGGAAATCTACATTAGCGACAACCATCATGGGCTTACACAACAAAAATAACACAAAGATTACAGGGGACATCATTTATAACGATGTGAACTTAGTAAACTTAAACGAAGCGTTATATAACAAAATTCGCGGAAATGATATCGGTATGATCTTCCAAGATCCATTGGCTTCATTAAACCCATTAATGACAATTGGTGCTCAAATCGATGAAGCTCTTTATTATCATACAGACTTAAATGAAAAAGAACGTACTGAACGCGTACTTGAATTGTTAGGACAAGTAGGGATTCCAAATCCACAACGTACTTACAAACAATACCCACACGAATTATCAGGTGGGATGCGTCAACGTGTGGTTATCGCGATTGCTTTATCATGTAAACCACCAATCATCATTGCCGATGAACCAACAACTGCCTTAGACGTAACAATCCAAGCGCAAATCTTAGACTTATTAAATGATATCCAAAAAGAAACTGAATCAGGTATCATCTTAATCACTCACGACCTTGGCGTAGTAGCAGAAACTGCGGACCGTGTAGCCGTGATGTATGCTGGACAATTTGTGGAAGTAGCACCTGTTGAAGAGCTATTCACAAATCCTAAACATCCTTATACACGTTCATTACTACAATCAATCCCACAAGCGGGTTCAGAAGGCGAAGAATTACACGTGATCCAAGGAACAGTGCCACCATTACCAAAATTACCACGTAAAGGTTGCCGTTTCGCACCTCGTATTCCATGGATTCCAGCGGACGCTCACGAAGAAGATCCAACACTTCATGAAGTTGGACCAAACCACTTCGTTCGTTGTACATGTTATAAACATTTCCATTTTGAAGGGGAGGAAGCATAATGAGCGGTTTTGTAACCATTGAAGATTTAAAAGTTCACTATCCGATTCGTAGTGGCTTCTTTAACCGAGTAACGGATCATGTTTATGCGGTAGACGGAGTATCACTTGAAATCGAAGAAGGAAAAACTTACGGTCTTGTTGGAGAATCAGGTTCTGGTAAATCAACAATCGGAAAATCGATTATTGGTCTAGAACACGTAACAAGCGGTAAAGTGATTTACGAAGGACAAGACGTAACAAACAAAGCACGTCGTCGTACTTCAGACTACAACCGTAACGTACAAATGATCTTCCAAGATTCACTATCAAGTTTTAACCCTAAAAAACGTATCTTAGATATCGTGGCTGAGCCATTAAGAAACTTCGAACGTTTATCTCCAGATGAAGAGAGAAAACGCGTGATTGAATTAATGGAAATCATCGGATTATCTGAAGAAGCATTATTAAAATATCCACACCAGTTCTCAGGTGGTCAAAGACAACGTATCGGTGTTGCTCGTGCCTTAGCAAGTAACCCTCGTTTAATCATCGCCGACGAACCAGTATCAGCGTTAGACTTATCTGTACAAGCGCAAGTGTTAAACTACATGAAACGCATCCAAGATGAGTTCAACTTAAGTTACTTATTCATTTCCCATGACCTTGGGGTTGTGAAACATATGTGTGATGAGTTATTCATCATGTACCGTGGACGTTTCGTTGAAACAGGGAAATCGGAAGACATTTACGCGAACCCACAACATATCTATACTAAACGTCTATTGTCTGCGATTCCGGTTATCGATCCAGAAAACCGTGAAGCAAACAAACTACGTCGTAAGGAAGCTGAGAAATTCTACCAAGAAAACCAACAACTTTACTACGATGAAAACGGTCGTGTGTTTGATTTACAAAAAATCTCTGACTCACACTTTGTTGCATTAAATCCAAAAGGAGGAAAATAATTATGTGGAAAACCATTTTACGTCGTGTGTTATTAATGTTGCCACAAATCTTCATCCTTAGTGTGCTAGCATTCTTAATCGCGAAGATGATGCCAGGGGATCCATTTACAGGTTTAATTACTCCAGAAACGGATCCAAATACAATTGAAGCTTTACGTGTGAAAGCTGGATTCTATGATCCACTTCCTGTTCAATATTGGAACTGGATTTCTAAAGCATTCCGCGGAGACTTCGGTCAAAGTTATACTTACAAATATGAAGTAACGAAATTAATCGGTGAACGTATTGGTAACACAGTATGGTTATCATTATTAACATTGATTTTAACTTACTTAATTGCATTACCATTAGGGATGATTGCAGGTCGTTTCCAAAACTCTTGGGCTGACAAAGCAATCGTAGTATATACATTCATTACTTACTCAATCCCAGTATTCGTATTCGCATTAGTTCTATTATGGTTATTTGGTTATACATTAGGTTGGTTCCCAACTCGTGGATCTGTCGATTCAGATGTAGTTGCTGGAACACTTGGCTATTATGTAAACAAATTCCATCACATGATTTTACCAGCGTTTACGATGGCGATTCTTTCAACTACTGGTACGATTCAATATTTACGTACTGGAGTTATCGATGCGAAGAGCCAAGACTACGTTCGTACAGCACGTGCGAAAGGGGTTCCTGAAAATGTTGTGTTCAACCGCCACATCTTCCGTAACTCAATCTTGCCAATCGCAGCCTTCTTAGGATATGAATTCACTGGTTTAATCGGTGGTTCAGTGTTCATTGAAAACATCTTCTCATATCCTGGAATGGGGAACTTATTCGTAACATCAATCACAGGACGTGACTACTCAGTAATCTTAGCGTTACTATTACTCTTCGGTACAGCGACTCTTCTAGGTACGCTATTATCTGATATTATCATGAGTATTGTAGACCCACGTGTTCGTGTACAATAATAAAAGGAGGAGTAGCAAATGGAGCAAAATAATGTAAATACAGTTGAAGAAACTGTCGTTGAAGAAAGCACCGTATCTACACCGCCTGCTGGTTTTCAGGTTATTGTACGGGAGTTTTTAAAAGATAAAATAGCGCTTTTCGCGTTAATTTTACTAGCGTTGATTTTCTTAATCATCTTTGTCGGACCATTCTTTATCGACCAAGAAACTGCTTTGAAAGTGAATATCTTAGGTCGTTATAAAGCCCCAACAAATGCACACATTTTAGGGACTGACGAAAGTGGTCGTGACGTTTTAGCCTTATTAATCATTGGGGCTCGTAACTCAGTATTAATCGGGTTCTCAGTTACAATCTTGACATGTATCGTTGGTATTATCGTCGGATTGATTTCTGGTTACTACGGTAAATGGGTGGACACAACTTTAATGCGTGTCGTTGACTTTATCATGATCTTACCAACATTGATGATCATCATCGTGTTCGTAACAGTGATTCCGAACTACACAATGTTCCACTTCGTATTTATCATGACAGCCTTCTATTGGGTAGGTTCTGCTCGTTTATTCAGAACACGTACTCTTCAAGAAGCAAGCTTAGACTATGTAAATGCATCTAAAACATTAGGTTCAAGTGATATCCGTATCATGTTCCGCGAAATCTTGCCAAACTTAAGTTCATTAATTATCGTTAACTTAATCTTACGTTTAGCAGGGAACATCGGTATTGAAACAGGGTTAACTTACTTAGGTTTCGGTTTACCATTTACAACACCATCACTTGGTACATTAATTTCTGCAGCGAAAAATGCAGACATCATCGAAAACAAATTATGGGTTTGGTTACCAGCCACAATCTTAATCTTAATCATGATGTTATGTATCAACTATGTTGGTCAAGCCCTACAACGTGCAGCGGACTCTCGCCAACGTTTAGGTTAATCTTTGAAATTGGAGAAGAGATTGAAGGAAACTTCAGTCTCTTTTTTTGTGCGGAAAAAGCCAAACGGGAAAATTTTTCGTATCTAATAGAGAAGAAAGTGTAGGATTTCGGTGTTTGGTTGTGAAATAGGAGGGAATCTAGTAAAATAGAGGTTACAAATGGCGAAAGGAGTGGCCACGATGTACGTAAGTGAATCATTTGAAACAGTGTTAAAGAACCGTGAATTGAAACTGGATAAGAAAGATTTAGGCGATGGTGGCATCGCGTTTCTTGGTCTGTATTCAGAAGGAGAAGCCGAGTTTCCGTTTAGCGTCGTATTCGATGATAGCCAGGACCGTACGGATTACCAGATTACGTATGAAGGAATCGGGAATGGAAGCGACTTTGGCTTAGATTTATTCGAGGTGCTCTATACCATTAATCGCCTGAATCAGGAACTAGTGGCATACTATACGCTACTCGTGGATACAGACGGCGAGCTATTTATTCGATATGTCGGGAGAGTAACTCCATTTGAGACCTTTACGCTGTATGAATTACTCGTGATTGGTTCAAAAATTGCCTCAGAAGTACGTAGAACATTATTAGAGTTAAAGGATGAGAACGATATTTAAGAAGTATTCCCATTTGATAAAGCCATTCGACATTATTATTGTGCTCGTGTTATTGGCACTATCATTTTTACCAAATGCAATCTTTGCTTATCAACAAGCAACGAGAAAAGAAGAAGCAAAAATTTACGCGATTCTCACAATTGACGGAGAAGAAATCGAGCGCTTTGAACTCAGTGAAAATACGCCGCATGAAGAGTTCATCTACTTCCCGCATGACGATCAATATAATATTATTGAAATCGATGGAACGCGTATCCGTGACAAGGAGGATAATAGTCCAGACCAAATCGCGGTGCA
>CAUVJW010000069.1:0-6289 GCA_963552295.1 uncultured Streptococcus sp.
GATTTCAATGTAGCGTTGTTGTCTACGCGAATTGTAGTCTTAGGAATTAATGTTTGGTATTCAACGATTAATTCTTCGTCTGATGCTGTTTTGAAAACATCACTTACGTCTGATAAATTCACAGTAAATCCATTACCGTCTGCATCGAACTTAACATGTTTCCAGAAATCCCAACCTGAAGCAACTACTTGTCCACCTTTTCTTAATGTGAATGATGGTTTTAAGTAAGTTCCCACGAAGAATTCACTTGCTGCATGGTTCGCAGCTGGAGCAAAAGTGATTTTAGAGTAATCTACCGCTGGAGCTTGGATACGGTCAGTAACAACTGGGTTAGTGATGGCTTGTTTTTTGCCATCTCCATTGATACGGATGAACCATTTTGTAAGATAGTAGTCATCTCCAACATTCATCCATGCATAGTTTTCAGATGCATCTAATTTGAATTTCTTTTCAACATAGTCCCCAGTAAGGTTATATTTATTGATCACAGATTCAAATACGCCAGGTCCATCAGGACGTGTAATAACAACTGATTCAGAACCTACTTTTGAAGTAGCTGTTTTGTTGCCAGGATTTCCTGGTGTGTTATCCCATTCCGCTCTGTATGAGAATCCACCTTTTACGTTTTGGTTCATTGATTCGATTGCTTTTTTGAAAGTAAAAGTAATCTTTTTACCTGTCATCGAAACAGTCGCCACTTCAGCACCGTTTGCTTGTAGTGATTGTGTTGCGATTTCAGTAATATTGACACCTTCTGGAGCGTCGATTGTGAAAGTGTCTCCCTCTTTAACAGATTTACCTGTTAAATCCCAGTCGAAAGAAAATGTAACCTTTTGACCAGCTGCTGTTGCTTTTAAGTTTGACACTGTTGGTGTTACTGTAGCTGCGTTCACAGGTTGCATTAACGTTAATCCTAAAATCGCCCATGCAATCATCGCAACGAAAGCTACTGTTTTCTTGAAGCTAGATTTCATTTTTTTCCTCCATTCCTTTTCTTGGCTCTGTGGCCTCATCTTGTTTGAACGCCCAAAAACGTTGTCCCACGTAATTTAATAATACAAACAACCCCATGCCAATCACGAGCGCGATATACCCTTGTAGTCTCTCTCCTGCTCCTTGGAAAAGATACAAGGCTAAAGGTTTTGCGACTCCATATGCTAAAAAGTAACATACGGATACGTTAATCGCGAATCGGATGATGGATTCCTTACTTGTTTCCTTCACCTCAAACGTATATTTCTTATTAAGGAAATAACTCAAGATACTTCCGCATAAGTAATTCAACGCTGATGAAGTCCAATAATTGATATCGTAAGAAAACCATTGAAGTTGTTCTAGTATATAAAAACTGGAAAACATAATAGCCGTTCCGAACAATGTATTTATAATTCCAACGACGATAAATTTTAAGAACGTTTTATCAAATATTTTGAGTAGTTTATTTTTCAAATTTTTTCCTCCAAATTTACCCTCATCAGGTGTATTATACACCTTTTTCACAAAAAAGCACAACTTATGAATAAAATTTTTTCATAAGTTGTGCCATTATTTTTCTAACTATTTCCAAAGATTATTCTTCTTCGTCTTCTTCGTCGAAATCTTTGTCTAAATCTTCGTCATCAATGATAATTAAATCTTCTTCTACACTTGTTTCGTCGACTAAGTCTTCGTCAGCACCTAGTTCGTTTAAGTCAGAGCGGTAAGCATCAATTTCGTCTTCTTCATCTACATCGTCTTCAAGATCCACATCGATATCGTCGTCTAAGTCATCGCTATCAAGATCTTCGTCATCGATAAGCTCTTCATCTTCTGGATCATCATCGTTGTAATCGATAAGATCGTCACTACCGAACGCGTTAACTTTCTTACGTTTCTTACGAGGTTTCTTCACTTCTTCGTCTTCCATAGATGTCGCGATTTCTTCATCGATAGAATCGATTGGATACCATGCACGTAATCCCCAACGGTTATCTCCTAGTGAGATAAAGCTTCCGTCGATATTTAAGTCTGTATAGAAGCGAGCCATACGTGATTCTAACGCTTCGTCACTTAATTCCATGTATTCTTGAATTTCTACTAATAATTGGTTGAAATCTAAAACTTCATTCTTAGCTTCTAAAATAGCATGCGCTACTTCGACCATTGATAATTCGTTTTTATTAATGCCATCGAGTTTCTTTAATTCCAATGGTTACACTTCCTTTCCTGTTCATCCTAAACAGTATAGCACAGATTCTTCATATTGTGCTACTTTAGAGAGATTTTTTATGCATTTTCTCCTATTTGTAAATGGAACGTCACAAGCGAGCTTGTAATCAGCTGTCTTTGTTGGAATAACTGATATTCTAAAACCACTAGCACCGTCTCTTCGGCTTCTTCCACATGTAGTTGTTTTGTCTGAATATCAAAATGCATTTGACGACCAGCACCTAATTCATAGATTCCTTTCGTCGCCTTTGTTTTATTGAACTCCATCTTACTACGCGCATCGCCTTGACGATGAAGTGTCACATGCGGCATTTCGCCTGTTGTATCCACTTCGACTTTCACACGCGTATTAGTTTCATCCTCTACATAACTAAGCACAAAACCAGAGTCCTTGCGAAGACGCGTCGCATCCGCAAGCATGCGCTGCTTCATCGTTTCCCCGCCTTGACTTAATACCGTTTCAATCGTTAACTTCACATTCCATCCCCCTCTCGTTTACTTTCCTTTTCCCTTTCTGGATTTTTATCGGGCAAAACAAACTCTGCATTGCAACCCCCTATCCCAAAAAGGTTTCTAAATTCATAAAACTTTTGATGGTGGAGAATTTTCGGAGCTTTTTGGGAGGGAGAACCTTTCGGATGTTATAAAAACAGTTATGGGAATTCGTATTAAATGCGAATTAGAGGGCGTAAGGAAATTTTTCCCTACGCCCTCTTTGAGGCTTTAAAGGTGAGAGACCATAGGCTCGAACCGGTACCTCATAACAGTTTTTATAACAGCAATCCGTAAGGATTCGAACCCCCAAAAAGGATCCGAAAATTTCGAAGCCATCAAACATATTTATATTTTTTAGTATTTCGCTAACTCTTGTTGTAATAGTTGGTTTACAACGCCAGGGTTTGCTTTCCCTTTTGTTTGCTTCATAATCTGTCCAACTAAAAATCCAACAGCGCGGTCTTTACCATTCTTGAAGTCTTCAATCGACTGCGCATTGTTATTCAACACATCTTGAATAATCGGCAATAACTGAGCAGGATCACTCAATTGAATCATACCGTGTTTTTCAACAACGCCTTTTGCAGTTCCGCCTTCTTCTGCTAATAACAAGAAGACTTTCTTCGCTAATTTCGAACTGATTGTTCCGTCCGCGATTAATTGAATCATTTCTGCTAAGCTTTCTGGCGTTAACTTCAAGTCTTTCAATTCTAATTTCTTGCTGTTCATGTGCGCTGAGATGTCACCCATTAACCAGTTTGACGCTTGTTTAGGATCGGCACCCGCAGCAACCGTTGCATCGAAGAAATCAGACATTTCTTTTGTTAATGTTAATACCATTGCATCATATTCTGGTAAGCCAAATTCGCTCACATAACGTTCACGACGTTTGCTTGGCATTTCAGGAATAGAAGCACGCACTTCTTCAATCCATTCATTTGAGATTTGGAAGTTTGGTAGGTCTGGTTCTGGGAAGTAACGGTAGTCACTTGACCCTTCTTTCACACGCATTAAGATGGTTTGACCAGTCGCATCATCAAAACGACGTGTTTCTTGTAGGATTTCTCCCCCATTACGTAGAACGTTCGCTTGACGAACTTCTTCGAAAGCTAACCCTTTACGTACGTTGTTAAATGAGTTTAAGTTTTTCAACTCTGTTTTTGTCCCGAATTTTTCTTGACCATAAGGACGAATTGAAATGTTCGCGTCACAACGCATTGAACCTTCTTCCATCTTCACGTCAGAAACACCCGTAAACATGATGATTTGACGAAGTGCTTCAAGGTACGCATACGCTTCTTCAGGAGAACGCATATCTGCTTCTGATACGATTTCAATCAGTGGAGTTCCTTGACGGTTTAAGTCCACATATGAGAATCCGTCTGTCCCGTGTGTATTTTTACCTGCATCTTCTTCAAGGTGAACACGTTCAATACGAATACGTTTTGTTTGTCCTTCGACTTCGATATCAATCCAGCCATCATGACCGATTGGGTAATCGAATTGAGAGATTTGGTACGCTTTTGGATTATCAGGGTAGAAATAGTTTTTACGGTCGAATTTTGTATCTTGAGAAATCGTACAGTTCAACGCAAGAGCTGCACGCATCCCAAATTCTAACGCGCGTTTATTCACGACAGGAAGTACCCCTGGATATCCCCAGTCGATGACGTTTGTATTTGTATTTGGTTCCGCACCGAAATGCGCTGGCGATGGAGAGAACATTTTTGAATCAGTTTTTAATTCAACGTGGCACTCTAAACCAATAATTGTTTCAAAGTTCATGTGATTGTTCCTCCTTATAATTGTGGGCGGCGTAAGTAGTAATCATTTGCTTGTTCAAATGCATACGCTGCTTGGTAAATTGTTTTTTCTTGGAAGTAATTTCCGATTAATTGAATTCCGACTGGTAGCCCTTCGTTTGTGAAGCCAGCAGGAACTGAGATTGCTGGTAGTCCAGCTAAGTTTACAGGAACTGTTAATAAGTCTGCCATGTACATTGCGATTGGGTCGTCACTATGTGCGCCTAATCCAAATGCTGCAGAAGTCGTTACAGGTCCTAAGATTAAATCATAGTTTTCAAATACTTTTGCAAAGTCTTGTTTGATTAATGTACGTACTTGACCAGCTTTCTTGAAGTAAGCATCGTAGTAACCAGAACTTAAGCTGAATGTTCCAAGCATGATACGACGTTTTACTTCCATTCCGAATCCTTCAGAACGGCTCTTCACGTATAAATCTTCTAATGTTTCTGCTTCTGTTGAACGGTGACCGTAACGGATTCCGTCGAAACGTTGTAAGTTCGAAGAGGCTTCAGATGAAGCGATGATATAGTACGCTGGAATTCCGTATTTAGAGTGAGGTAGGCTCACTTCTTCTACGATAGCACCCATTTCGCGGTATTGGTCAGCCGCTTTTAAGACAGCTGCTTGAACTTCAGGGTCCACACCTTCCGCAAAATATTCTTTTGGTAACGCGATACGCATGCCTTTAATGTCGCCTGTTAACCCTTTATGGTAAGCAGGAACTTCTTGTGGCACACTTGTTGAATCGCGGTGGTCATATCCAGAAATCGCGCTTAATACTAAGGCGTTATCTTGAACGGTACGTGTAAATGGTCCGATTTGGTCTAAGCTTGACGCAAAGGCAATCAAACCGTAACGAGAAATACGACCATATGTTGGTTTCATCCCAACAATCCCTGTGAAACTTGCAGGTTGGCGGATAGAACCACCTGTATCAGAACCAAGAGACGCTAGTACTTCGCCTGAAGCAACTGCTGCGGCAGAACCACCCGAAGATCCACCAGGTACTTTTGTTAAGTCCCACGGATTTTTTGTTTTCTTGAAGTAAGAAGTTTCTGTTGAACCACCCATGGCAAATTCGTCCATGTTTAATTTACCAACGTTCACCGCACCTTCAGCTTTTAATAATTCCATTACGTGCGCGTCGTAAATTGGGTTAAAGTCTTCTAACATACGGCTTGAAGCAGTTGTTAAAAGGTCGCGAGTCACGATATTGTCTTTAATTCCGATTGGAAGACCTTGAAGAGAAGCTTCTTCTCCGTAGCCTTTTTCGTCAGCAGCGGCTGCTTGTTGCAGTGCTTCTTCTTCGTTTAATGTCACAAACGCTTCTACTTTAGGTTCTAAAGCGTGGATACGTTCGAATGTTTCTTTTGTTAATTCAACAGACGTGAATTCTTTATTACGAAGACCTTCGTGAAGCTCAACTAATGTTTTGTTTTCAATAATACTCATGCTTCACCCTCCTCGTTTTCACCCATAATTGCAGGCATTTGAATAAATCCATCTTCGCTTGTTTTCACATTACGCATTAACAAGTCGCGGTCTGTTCCTTTTTCAGCAACGTCTTCACGCATCACATTTACTAATGGATATCCGTGAGTTGTGACAGGCACACCCGTTGTATCTACTTCGTTTAATTGTTCCACCATATCAATGATATCGCTCATTTGTTCTGTAAAATGAAGGATTTCATTGTCGGCAAAAGTTAGCTTTGCAAGTTTGGCAACGTGTCTAACTTCTTTTTCCTCAATGGCCATGTTTTTTCCTCGCTTTCAAAATCA
>CAUVJW010000070.1:0-5836 GCA_963552295.1 uncultured Streptococcus sp.
TATTATTATCGGCGGTGGGCCTGTTGGGCTTTTCACCGCCTTTTACGCGGGCTTAAGACAAGCCTCTGTAAAAATTATTGAAACACTGCCACAACTAGGTGGGCAACCAGGAATGCTTTATCCTGAAAAAATGGTTTATGATATTCCAGCCTTCCCTGAAATTACAGCAGGCGATTTAGTCGAAAACTTGAAAAAGCAGCTCGAACGTTTCCCAGGAACTCAGTTCTGCTTAGAAGAAGAAGCACTCGAATTAAACAAAACAGACTTCGGATATGAACTCGTAACTTCTAAACAAACGCACTACGCAAAAACAGTGATTATCGCTTGTGGAAATGGCGCCTTCCGTCCACGAAAACTCGATGTAGAAAATGCAGAAGCTTATGAAAACAGCAACCTACACTACTTCGTAACGAACTTAGAGCGTTTCCGTAACCGTACCGTAGCCATCTGCGGTGGTGGTGACTCTGCGGTAGACTGGGCACTAGCTTTAGAACCAATCGCAAAGAAAGTGACAATCGTCCATCGTCGTCCACAATTCCGCGCACAAGAACATAGCGTGAAACAATTGGAAGAATCAAGCGTTGAAATTTTAACGCCTTATCTTCCAGACCAAATTATTGGAGATGGTAAAACTATTCAATCCGTTGTATTGAAACACGCGAAAGGTGAAGACCAAATTGAACTTCCTGTTGACGATTTTATCGTGAACTATGGCTTCTCTTCTTCTATTGGAGGAATGAAGAACTGGGGATTCGATGTGGTTCGTAACACCATCGTGACAAACAGCCAAATGGAAACGACTCTTCCTGGCGTCTTTGCCGTTGGAGATATCGCAACTTACGATGGCAAAGTAAAAATCATCGCTACTGGATTTGGTGAAGCACCTGTTGCCATTAACGCTGCAATGACTTACGTGAATCCAAATAGCCGTCCGAGCACGATTCATAGCTCGTCAATGTTCTAACCGTTTACAAAATTTCAAAAAGAACGCTCAATTCATTTGGGCGTTCTTTGTATTTTGTGTTAAAATAAAAAGCTACTCTTTTTAAAAGGGTTTCATAATTTGTTAAAAGGAGGATTTTTCAGATGAAAAGCCCAAAAGAATTACACGAACGCTGTTTAGAATTATTATCTGAACGCGGTGTAGAATTAGAACAAATTGCTGAATTAGTTTATTTCTTACAAGAAAGATATGTACCAGGATTAACGAAAGAAGAATGCTTATTAAACGTTAATAGCGTATTGAAGAAACGCGAAGTTCAAAACGCCGTTATCACTGGTATCGAAATGGATAAATTAGCAGAAGAAAAGAAATTACATCCATTATTAAACGATGTCTTATCTCAAGACGAGCCTTTATACGGTGTCGATGAAATCTTAGCATTATCGATCGTAAACGTATATGGTTCAATCGGATTTACAAACTACGGTTATATCGATAAAGTAAAACCAGGAATTCTTAAGAACTTAGATGACAAATCAACTGGTAAAGTAAACATCTTCTTAGACGACTTAGTAGGAGCTATCGCAGCCGCTGCAGCAAGCCGTCTAGCACACAGCATTCCAGCCAAAGAAGAATTAGACTAATCAAGCAAAAAGGATGAAGCACCATGCTTCATCCTTTTCTAAATTTATAGAGTGATACCTTATACGGTATCACCCTATTTTTTTATTCTCCTAAAATGAGTCCCGCAAATTCCTCAGCAGTAACTGCGCCAAAGTAGTTGCTTAAATCGATGGCGCTTAAGACTTCCACTAAGTCTTCTTTCACCATACGAACACCTTTAAGTTTTTCTTCGACTTCTTGAACATTTCCTTTTGCAAAGAAATCTCCATAAATACGGCAATTTGAAATTCTACCTTGTTCCACTTCTAAGTAGCATTGAATTGTTCCACATGCGAAACGTCCATCACGGTAATCACTATATTGTGGAGATTGGCCATAATTCCATTCCCAGTTTTTATATTTAGAAGCTGTGAGTTCATCGATTGCTTTCCAATCTTCTTCCGTTAACACATAACGTTTCGCTTCATCAATAGAGTTAATTCCTAAAATCTTACATGTGATTAAGTTTTTGAATTCATCTACCGTCACGTTTTGATATTCTGGGGCTAGGTACGGACGAATACTTCCCACACGTGCACGTACCGATTGAATCCCTTTCGATTGTAATTTCTTCTTGTTTGGATTCAAGACTTTTTCCATCGCATCATAGTCCACGTCTAATAAGAGCGAGAATCCACCGTATACTCGACCATTGCTGATTGTCATCGCAGCTCCGGATACTTTTTTGCCTTCAATCGTTAAATCGTTACGTCCTGTTTGTTCAACGGCTGTTGCGCCGAGTTCGTGTAAGGCTTTGATCGCTGGTTCATACGTTCTCTTGAAGTCGCCGAAGATTCCATTGTCTTGGATTAAGTAGCACACATTCACAGCACCAGAATCCACGTATACGGCACCGCCACCAGTGTCACGACGTACAACAAGAATATTGTTTTCTTTTAAATACTCTTCGTTTACTTCAGCAATTGTATTTTGGAATTTTCCAATTTCTACTTTAGGGTCGCAGTAATATGGGAACAAGATGTCATCATCTAGGAAGACATTACTTTGCACATATACTTGCATCGCAAGCGCTACTGCTCCATCTTTTACATATTTTCCATCACGGATTGGTTCGATTAAATACATCGTTTATTCTCCTTTAAGCTCTTGATACGTCCCATGAATTAATGGGGCTATGTTTTCTGACAATTGTACGGTTTGCCCTCTTAGCGCAATTGGAATGCGATAATGTTTATGATTCATAATTACAAATAGCGCATTTGGATTAGCTTGTACGCATTTTTGGAAAGGGGTCTTGATAAATTGTGGCGTTGTAAAGCCAACTCCGATTTCCAAAAAGAGAACCTTATCGTTTTTATGTTCTTCTAAAAACGCATCATAGCGTGCTTTTTGTGCAAAGAAATCTTCTGACTCTACCATTCCTTTTTCAGCGTTACGCTTATTAATTTCAAGCGGTGCTCCGCATTCTGGGCAAAACGGAATCAGTTCATACGGAACCTTCATGTCTTTTTGCTCGACAATCATCTTGCGAACTAAGGCATCATCGCTATACGTTTCTGGATGACAGTGCTGGCTACATTGGAAAAGCCCATATTCCCCTTGAATATGATAAACCTTCTCTTTGTCATACCCTGCTACCCAAAATGCATTATCCGCATTCGTTGTAATAATGTGGTATGGCTTCGTTTTAAGCATTTCTAACAATTCAACATACGATTGTCCCACAGGTTGGTCCAAGTAATTGAGCACGATAAATCGACTTTGAAATGCCCAATACTCTTCCCAACTTGGAAAGTGGAACAAACTCGCTTGTAACATATCTAAAAATTGATACTTCTCAATAAAATCCGGAAAAGCGTCTTCGAATCGACTTCCAATGTAGGTGAATCCATCTGCTGCCGACATCCCAGCCCCGATACCAACCACAATAGCATCTGCTTCCTGGAATAAATCTGCCAGTAGACTAGCTTCAGTTGTTCTTTCTTTTTGTAATGCATTCCATTTCGTCATTCTACTGCTCTCCTGATAATAATTTCTGATAAATTGTTTGATCTTCTTTAGTATATGTTGAAAAGACAACGGTCATTGTTGAAGACGTGTCCTGTAACCATTTGTTCACTGTATCCACGGCTATACGCGCAGCAGGTTCTTTTGGAAAACCAAACTCTCCTGTTGAAATTCCGCAAAAAGCAATCGAGGTAAGACCTGCTTTAATTGCTGTTTCTAGACAACTCTTGTAACAACCAGCAAGTAATTGTTCACGAAGCGGCGTTACTTTTTGCCCTGGAGATAAAAAGGGCCCAACCGTATGAATAATGTACTTCGAAGGCAAGTTGAAAGCTGGTGTCATTTTTGCTTTTCCCACAGGTTCCTTTTTCCCTTGTTCCTCCATTAAATGGTGGCAAAAGGTTCGAAGGTCAATTCCTGAAAAAGTATGAATCGCATTATCGATACAGCGGTGATTTGGAATAAAACATCCAAGCATCTCACTATTGGCCGCATTCACAATCGCATCGACTTTCAGTTCACATAAATCACCATAATAGAGTTTGATTTGGTCGTTTGTAGTCGACGCGCAATCTGCTAATGTTTGAACTCTTGGAGCATGGTATTCTTGTAAATACTCATTTTCTAAAACGAGATAGTCTGCAGGGGCGTCTTTTGGTTGTCTGACATTCACAAGTCCACGCCATTCCGTCTTCAACTCTTCTACCGTTTTCCCTTCAACTTCAATGCTTTCTCCTGATTCCTGCGCCAAGAGCTTAATCATTTTCTTGAGCAACTGCTCTTCTGTATGATTATTCATCTTCTAATGCCAAGAATGCTGCTTCATCAACATCCGTTAACGTCACTAACCAGTGTTCGTCTGGTTTTTCAGAGTTTAATAATTTAGGGTTTTCTGTTGCTGCTAAGTTTCTAGCTACGACTTTCCCTGCAAGTGGCGTTACAATCGACATCACTGTTTTACTTGCTTCTAGGCTTAAGATTTCGTCTTCAGCTTCTAATTGATTATCCATATTGAATTGAACGAATCCAATTGTACCGACATCATCTTGAAGTTCTGGCGTCATACGAATCGTGTAGTTTTCTCCTTCTTTATCAATCCATAAAAAGTTAGCAAATTTTCTCATTTTATTTTTCTCCTTTATATAATTCAGCAAGTAATTCTACTGAACGTTTTCTTTTTTCAATGGAACCGACGAGTGGGATAAATAAAAGCTCGTCAGGGTTGGAGACTGCTCTTAGCGCCTCCATTTGCTCATAGACTTCACGTGGATTTCCCACAATGAGTCGACTGCGGTTGCTTGCGATTTTTTCACGGTCCCTCTGTGTTAATTCGTATTCTTCCACATCTTTTTGAGTTGGGAAGGTATGAAACTCTGAGAAATCCTGCTTTCCAAGCATCCATAAATCTAATGGTTTTGCCATCTCTTCGGCTTCTTCACTCGTATCTGCAATAACCACAAATACCGCTAATACGAAGTTACTTGGCTTGCTATGTGGGCCTGGTTTAAATGCGCTGCGATATTTCTCAGAAAGAGATTTCGCCAACTCCACAGGCTCTTGAGGAATATACGGAAACACACCATATACAAAACTCAAGCCTAGTGAGGCCGCAGACTCAATCGACTGGCCACCCATTCCAAGAAGGAACTGTTCTGGAACAGTTGTTGTTTCTGGAACGACCACACCTTTATGACGCGCTTCACTCAAATACTGCTGCAACTTTTCTAACCACTCGGCGTATTTCTCTTTGGAATAAAGCGACTGTAAATGACGTCCTACAAGCGGTGTTCCTGGCGAATTGCCAAGCCCAATATCCACACGCCCTGGGAATAATCCTTCTAGTGTTGACATGATTTCCGCCACCTTATATGGCGAATAATGGAGCCCCATGATACCACCCGAACCAATATGGATGTTCTTCGTGTGGCTAGCAAGATAAGGAATCACCACTTCTGGAGCACTAATCGATAGTGCCGGCACATTATGATGTTCACTCACCCAGAAACGATGGAATCCCAGTTCGTCTGCTAATTGTGCTAACTCCAATGTCTCACGAACAGCCTCTGCGCTCGTTTTTCCTTCATCGACGAGACCATAATCTAACAGACTAATTTTCATCCGTCTCTCTCCCCTCGTAGTTGGCTTCGAGTCCTCTGAAGAAATCTCGTGCTTCTTTTTCAAGCGACTCTCCAAAATCCATTAAAGGAACGATATCTTTAAAGGCTGCCTTTGGAATTGCTAAAGCCTCAAGCGCTTCTGGTT
>CAUVJW010000071.1:0-5676 GCA_963552295.1 uncultured Streptococcus sp.
GGCGTGAATGATGCGCCAGCTCTTGCGACAGCAGACGTCGGTATTGCGATGGGAAATGGGACAGATATCGCGATTGAAACAAGTGATATCGTCATCATGAAAAACGACTTACAAAAACTCGTTTCAGCGCATAAGATTAGTAAGAAATTACATCGTGTGATTTTAGAAAATATGATTTTTGCGATGTCAATCGTTGTGATGCTCTTAATCCTTAATTTCTTCGGATTAACGAACATCGGCTGGGGAGTTATGTTACATGAAGGAAGTACGATTCTAGTACTCTTAAACGGACTCCGCTTACTCGCACCAATAGAAGAATAAAAGAAAAAGCAGAACTCGGACGCAGAGAAATAAGATTGTCCAAGTTCTGCTTTTTTGCAGTTGTAATCACGCTTGATCGAAACAAACGCGGTATGAATCGCTGGTTGGAATAAGTTCTAGCGGAACATTTGTCCGATAAATACTATATTCAGGGAATTGCTCTAAAAACATTACAAAGTTATTCGGGTAAATACTCAACATCTTCGTAAAAACATTATCTTGATCAATGATGACCGTTTTAATCTCACTAACATCTTTTACCCAAGGTGTCTCCACGTGGAAATAACTTCCCGGTGCAATATGGTACTCATATTTTAAAATCGTGATTGATTGGTCTAACATCAAAATCCCTCCATTCATTACATCTAAAGTATAGTGGAAATGTATGCGTTTTACAAATATATGTTTACGAATGAGCAAAAACTCCCAAATTAATCGCCGAAAAGCAAAAATAAAATGTTAAAGCCGTCATTTTTTCATAAAAGAAAAGCATTAAAATCAGAAAATGAGTTAATTTAGCCCACAGAGGGAACGATTTGTGATATAATAAATTTGATAAGTGTGTAGTGTAGGATTTTGGCCAGGCGTGAAAAGAGGCGAAAGCAATGGCGAAACGTGTCACGAAAGATGTCAAGAGTACTGTTGAAACGGAACTTCGAAAAGGAACGAGCAAATCGAGAATTGCGCATTTGTTAGGAGTCTCCTATGATGAAGGAGTTCGTATTATTCTGCAGGTAAAAGAATCGATTCGTCCGGAAGTCGGCAATCGCATTCGATTTACTTTTAGAGAACAAGAAATGATTGGGATTATCTATAAATTATTGGCGAATAGTGCTATCGTTGTGATTGACTGGAATGCATCCAATACTTGCATGAAAGATATTTGTGAATCGCGAACGGTTGTTAATTTCAAAGATATTGTAGAATTTTTACCACTAGAGGAAGAATAAAGGTTAGGTTCATGGCGAATTGTCATGAGCCTTTTTTATTTGTGTGCTTTCTAATTGCCCGCCTTTAAAGTATAATGGAAAGGTATAAGACAGGAGAGACGAGTATGAGCGAGGAAAAGAAACAACTAGAAGTACTTTCAGAAGAAGAATTCGAAACGTTTGTGGAGAATGCCATCGATGCCTTCGAAGAGAAAGTACAGAAGAATGAGTATATCGATGAGATTGAAGAGTTTTTCCAATTGCTTGAAAAGGCGAATCGGTGGGATGACCTCACATATTATATCGAGGAGGATCAATTAAAACTACCGAGTGAATCTAGCTACTGGATGTGGAAAATCAAAGTAGCGATTCAAAATGAGCAATTTAAACAAGTAGAGGCTTGGCTGGTTCACGAAAATGTGATTGCGGCACTTGGAATGGATAAGGTTCTAGAATGTACACTGCTATGCGAGAAGGAAAAAAATCGTTTTACGCAAGCAGAAGTCGAAAAGCTACAACAATTAAGTGCTCGTTTGAAAAAAGACGAGCCATTGACCGAAGAGCAGAATGACTATATGGCAACAACCTTGATGTTGATTCAAACACCATTGAAATGGACCGTTATCGAAGCCTTTCTGATGAGCCCTTTGACACAACTGTTTTGGAAAGGATTCTTAATAGAATGTTGGTTAACGGATGGGAAAACTTCAAAGATTCGCTACTATGATGCGTTTAGCGAAAAGGTGGTCGAAGTCGATCAATCAGAAGTGGTTTCGGTCTATGATCATCCAGTATTTGTAGAAATTGAACGACTGATTGATACGCAAAACGCTTTGGAAGAAGAGATGAAAGAGCTGTTATTGCAAAAGGCGCAATCAGATTTTCTTCGCGTTAGTCCATTTATAGACCGTTATTTCAGTGATGGAGCGGAATGGCTAGAGGCGCAACTGCAACGAGAGAATTTATTATTAAGCTTGTACGAGAATGATGAGACATTTATTTGTTCTTTGAAGGCATAGTTTCAGTGTAATGAGACAAAACACAGTATAATAAAGGTACATTAAAGGGGGAGTTCACATGGAAAGTGGAATTGTAAAATGGTTTAACAACGAAAAAGGGTATGGATTTATCAAAAATACAAAAACGGATGAAGATATTTTTGTGCATTTCACAGGAATTGCACAAGAAGGATTCAAGTCGTTGATAGAAGGCCAACAGGTGACTTTTGAAATTACAAGAGGAGCACATGGCGTTCAGGCGACGCATGTGGTCGTCGTCGAAAATGATTAAAGTCTATACGGACGCGGCCGTGAATGGAAATCCAGGAGACGTAGGATTGGGAGTCCTCGTACTAAAGGATGGAGAACAGAAGCCGTTTAAGATTTCTGTGGAAGAAAAAATGGATAATCATTTAGCGGAATTCACAGCTATCGACTGGGCATTGGGCTGGTTATTAGAGGAAGGGGTTCAGGAAGAACTGATCTTCATGCATACTGATTCCAAGGTGACCGCTGATGCGATTGAAAAAAATTATACGAAAAAAGAAGCGAATCGAATCGTTTTAAAGGAAATTCAAAAGAAGGTGAAACACTTCCCGCAATTATTTGTAAAGTGGATTCCTGAAAGTGAAAACAAGGGTGCGGACCAATTAGCAAGACAAGCCCTCCAACAAACGATTGGAAAGTAGTAAAGGAGCAATGAAATGAACGAAAAAACACTCTATTTTAGTAGTTTATGTCCAGATACAGCACCGTTTAAAGCGGCAATGGAAAGACTGGGCGTAACCGCTCGTGAAGTGGATATTACAGCGAGCATGAGAAATTTAAAAGAATTCTTGAGATTACGAGATAATGAAGAAGTATTTACTCCGCGTAAAGAACAGGGAATGGTGGGAGTTCCGTGTCTTGTCGCTGGTGGAGAGTATATTTTTGAAGTGAGCGACCTCGAAGAAAGGTTTGCCAAGTAGTGGAAGACTTAAAGAATAACGTCGTTCCAATGTACTTTTTTGGAATGAATGGACTGCTATTTGTATTGATGGGCTTTGATAAGCTTTGTGCCGTCATGAAAAAGTGGCGCGTTCCGGAAAGAACCTTGCTTGGGATTGGTTTATTTGGTGGAGGCTTTGGTGGGCTTCTTGGGTTAGTGATTTTTAACCATAAAAAGCGAAAACACTATTTTATGTGGACATTCCTATTGAATATCGCAATATGGGGTATCCTTTATTATAGTTTATGGCTTAGAAAGTAGGGCTCATGGAGAAACAAGAACGTTTTTATTTTGATGTTTGGATTGCACTTCTTAGTACGTTAGCGGGAATGGTCAATGTTGTCACACTATTACTATTTTTCACGCCAACAACGCACTTTACTGGAAATATTACGCAATTTGTTTTGTCCTTCAATGAAGAAGAATGGGGGACAATACTCCATTTACTAGGAATGATTCTCTGTTTTTCTGGTGGCGGCGTCTTGTCGGGATTTCTGTTTTCGAAGAAAAAATTTGAACCGACAAAACGGTATGGAGTATTATTAATGATGTTCGGAAGTATGATGCTTCTATTATTTCTGTTTGGAGTCCGCGACGAGAAATGGTTATATTTCTTCTCGTTTGTTGTCGGAACACAAAATGGGATGTTTATTTACTACCATGGAATTATCGTACGAACATCTCACTTTACAGGCTATTTAACCGATATTGGAGTGGTTCTTGGGCGATTGATGCGCGGTCAGATTAAGGATCGTTGGAAAGTGCTCTTTTATTTTACGAGCATGCTGTTCTTTGGAATTGGCGTCACGGTTTCATACCAGCTATTTCAATCCTTTGGGGCAGCAACAATCATCGCTGTAGGAATTGGATATATTCTCGTTGGATTGTATTATTTTAGTTTCCGTAAAGCATTTTTACATAAATAGGAGGAAAACAATGAAAGCTTTAGTTGTAGTGGATATGCAAAATGATTTTGTCGATGGAGTGCTTGGCTCAAAAGAAGCCGTAGCCATTATCGACCATGCCGTTGAGGTGATTGAAAATTTCGATGGAAAGGTATTTTATACACTAGATACTCATAGTGAAGACTATCTTCAAACAGAGGAAGGACGTCACTTGCCAGTCGTGCACTGCGTGAGAGGATCTAAAGGATGGGAGTTAAATCCACAAATCCAAAAAGCCTTAGAGAATCGTCATGCAAAAGGCGTTGAAAAACCAACATTTGGATCAGAAAAATTAATGGAACTCATTCAAAAAGAAGTGCCAGATTTAGAAAGCATTACACTCATTGGAATCTGTACAGATATTTGTGTGATTAGTAATGCACTTCTTGCTAAAGCGCATTTTGTCAATGTGCCAGTGAATGTCGTTGCAAGTGCCTGTGCAGGAGTAACGCCAGCGTCACACGATAACGCGTTAAGCGCCATGAAGATGTGTCATATTAACGTCGTTGAATAGGAGGTTGCGATGAGAGAACAAGATCCAAAAGATAGAATTAGAGAGATGTCCGTATTGAATCTCATCATGGTGATTGGGATTGCCATCGGATTTGGAATTGGGATGCTTATTGACAATGTCATTGGCGGTATTGCCATCGGGATGTTAGGAGCGTTTATTTGCCGCTTATTATACATTCGTAAAAAATATAAAGAAATCAATCCGAAAGATAAGAAAGAGTAGGCACATTTGTTGCGCTACTCTTTTTTCGTTGTCATAATGAAGGAAAATGAACGGAGGGATATCATGGAACAATTTGCAAAAGATGTAAGCCAATTTGTGGAAACAACAGCTGAGAAAGTAGAAGCGTTAATCGGTGAAGGAAAGGAAGTCGTTCTTTTCGTAGGACGTCCAACTTGCCCATACTGCCGTCGCTTTGCTCCAAAAATTAACGAAGTGCGTGAAGCATTAGGAAAAGAAATGTACTTCATCAATTCAGAAGACAGAGCTAACGAAGCTTTAGCAGCTTTCCGTGCGAAATACAATATGCCAACAGTACCTGGTTTATTAGTTGCTCGTGGCGGCGAAGTGCGTGTGGTTTGTGACTCATCACTAAGTGTAGAACAAATCAAAGCCTTTATTGGATAATAAATGTAAAGTGAGACTCTCCGTGAAAGTGATTCGCGGAGAGTTTTTGTATGCAAAAAACAGTTCATTACCATATATGGTAATGAACTGTTTTGGGTCTGTGCTCAAATTCGATATTGTGATAGAATGAAATAGAAATAAAAAGGAGGGGTTCGATGAACGAAATTAAATGTCCACATTGCCAAACGGTCTTTACGATTGATGAGAACTCGTATGCAGATATTGTGAGTCAAGTACGCAACAAGGAATTTGCAGAGGATGTTCATAAGCAGTTGGAATTTGCCAAGAAGCAATTTGAGACGGAAAAGGCACTCGCAAAAGAGCAAGAAAAGCGTCTATATGATGAGGAACGTGC
>CAUVJW010000072.1:0-5672 GCA_963552295.1 uncultured Streptococcus sp.
ATATCGTAATCGTCACCTTCAAAGAAGGCTTTGCCGTTTTCTACTTGAACATCATAACCCATGTTGCGTAATTCTTTACCAACAAGAGCTTCAATCCCTGCAGCAGCAGTCGCTACTAATTTATATTTTGTCATAGATTTCTCCTTTATTCGTAAAAAGAGGAGTGGACACAAGGCCACACTCCTTACAATTCGCTAAAATCCTGAAGTAAACTTCTGTAAGCCATGTTCTGTTCCATTTAATAGCAGGATCTATTAAATTTCAGTAATCATCTGTCTACACATCATGTGTCTCTTTTTTCGTTCATTTCCTAGTAAGAGTGCCCCTACCATAAGTTTGGGTTGCTCGCTCGAGGGGTTTACCGCGTTCCACCAATTTCGTTTCCAAAATTGCTTCGTCACTGTGGCACTTTCAAGAATACTAGAGCATAGCATTGCCGTAGCTCGTTTTTCTGCCGTCAACCTAAAGTTGCCTTAGCTTATTGTTTCGCTAAGCACGATCACTACAAGCATCTCAGCCAGTGCGAGCATGGACTTTCCTCAGCAAATTAATGCCGCGATTACTCAAAGTTTACTAAATTTAAAAAAGCTCGTTATATCAAATTTGATATATTAATAATTATTGTCGCGTACTGGTGTGATTACGCGAGTTTTGTAGAAATCATCATCGTCTTCTGCAACATCTTGAGAAGGAGAAGAGTAGCTGTCTTCTTCTAATTTAGAATCGAAAACGTGTTTTTCTAAGTTTGATAAACGTTTTAAGATATCGAAGTTTGTAACTCCTGATGAAGATACATTGCTTGAACGGTTAGTTTTTGAAACAGTTGCTTGACGAGATAATTCGTCTACTTTAGTTAATAAGCGTTCGTTTTCAGCTTGTAGGAAGCTAATTTCTTTTTGGAATGTGTCATAATCACGAATAATTAAATCTAAAAATGCATCGACTTCTTCAATGTCGAATCCTCTGAATGAGCGTTTGAATTGTTTTTGTAAAATATCTTTTGTACTTAATGAAATACGTGCCATAATTGCTTTCCCCTTTTTTAATCTGTTAAAAGTCATTAATTAATTTATCTTCTTAATGATACTAAAATCCATGGAAAAATACAAATAGGATAGGGTTATTTTTAGTTATTTTTAATGAAATTTGTTATAATTTTTAAAAAATACAAGTAAAGAAGAGGGTTAACATGAACTGGTTAGAAGTTACAGTAAATACGCATTCTGAGAGTGTCGAAGTCGTAAGTTCGATTTTAATTGAATTAGGATCAAAAGGAGTTTCTATCGATGACCCTCAAGACTATTACCGATTAACAGGTGAACAATTAGAATGGTTGAAAGTACAACAAAAAGACTTATATGAAACGGATACCGTGATTGTGAAGGGTTACTTCCAACCAAGCCAATGGACTGAAGATGCGAAAGTCCAATTAGACGAACAATTGAAAGAGCTAAAAAGTTACGGTCTACAAACAGGACCATTAACCGTTCGTGTTAGTGAAGTTGGAGAAGAGGACTGGGCAACGGCATGGAAGCAATACTACTTCCCAGTACGTGTGACACGTTACTTAACTGTTGTTCCTAGTTGGGTAGACTACGAGAAAGAACAAGAGGATGAGCTCTTAATTGAATTAGATCCAGGTCTTGCGTTTGGAACAGGGACGCATCCAACGACACAGCTTTCACTCACAGCGCTTGAACAAACGATTCGTGGCGGGGAAAGTGTGCTAGATGTGGGCACTGGTTCAGGTGTTTTAAGTATCGCTTCTAAACTCTTAGGAGCTGGACGAGTAACGGCCTTTGATATTGATGAGATGGCTACACGTGTGGCCAAAGAAAACATTGCATTGAACCCAACGATTGGGGAAATCGATGTCTATGAAAACAACTTACTTGTTGGTGTAGACCAAAAGAGTGATTTAATCGTAGCCAATATTTTAGCGGAGATTTTAGTGCAGATGCCTGAAGATGCTTATCGTAATTTGAATGATAATGGAACATTAATCTTATCAGGAATTATCGAATCAAAAGCAAAAGAAGTACAAGAAGCATATGAAAAAGCAGGCTTCACTCTAGTAGAACGCATGACGATGAAAGAGTGGAATTGCTTTGTAATGAAAAAGGATGTTGAGTAATGCAACGGTATTTTGTTAAAGGAAACGTAAGTGAAACGACGCATTCATTAGTGTTCTCAAAAGACCAAGTCCATCAGTTGAAGAAAGTGATGCGCGTTCGAGCGGGAGAACAATTCGAAGTAGTGGATGATGCGAGTCAATTAGCCATTGTTGAAGTCACTGAATTAGACCCATTTGAAGTGAAAGTGGTTGAACTTTTGGAGCAAAAAGTAGAACTTCCCGTATCAGTTACGATTGCAGTGGGACTCTCTAAAGGAGATAAACTCGACTGGATTGTTCAAAAGGCAACTGAACTTGGTGTAAGTGAAATCATTCCGCTCTCATTGACACGGAATGTGGTTAAATGGAATGGAGACAAGTCGGCTAAAAAAATTGAACGTCTTCAAAAGATTGCCGAAGAAGCGAGTGAACAATCGCATCGCCTGAAAGTCCCATGTGTAACAAGTGTGATGACACTAAAAGAGTTAGCAAATTACACAAGTGATTTCGAACAAAAATTAATTGCTTATGAAGAATCTGCCAAGGTTGGAGAAAGCCTTCAACTCGTTAAAAGTTTGCAGTCCTTACAGGAAAATGAGCGCATTATTTTTGTTTTTGGTCCAGAAGGTGGCATCGAAGAACAAGAAGTGGAGTTATTAGAGCAAAGTGGTTATCTTCCTTGCTCACTAGGTCCACGTATTTTACGCGCTGAAACAGCACCTTTATATGCACTAGCAGCAGTTTCATATCAATGTGAGTTATTATAGGAACCAATAGTTGACGATAGTCTATTGTCGCGGTACTATTAGGAATACATTAGAGCGCAATGCTTAAGGAGTTTACAAATGTCTAAAAATAAGACTTATACCGCAGATGATGTCCTTGCAATGTGTAAGGAGTACATGAACGAAACACATATTAAATTTATTGAAAAAGCCATCTATTTTGCGACATATGCTCATAAAGATCAAATTCGTAAATCTGGAGAAGCTTATATTGTGCATCCCATTCAAGTAGCTGGAATTCTTGCTGAATTAAAGTTAGATCCAGACACGATTGCGACTGGGTTTCTTCATGATGTCGTCGAAGATACTGGTTTTAGTATTGATGATATTGAATACGAATTTGGAAAAGATGTGGCATTTCTTGTTGAAGGTGTTACAAAACTAGGGAAAATTAAATATAAATCTCATGCGGAGCAACAAGCGGAAAACCACCGTAAGATGCTTCTTGCGATGGCCAATGACCTTCGTGTAATCATGGTGAAACTAGCGGACCGTTTGCATAATTTACGTACGTTGAAATTCCACAAGCCTGAAAAACAACGCATGATTGCAGAAGAAACACTTGAGATTTATGCACCTCTTGCACACCGTCTTGGGATGAATAAAATTAAGTGGGAGTTAGAAGATACGTCTCTCCGTTATTTAAACCCACAGCAATATTATCGTATTGTTCATTTAATGAATTCAAAACGTGATGAACGAGAAGAGTATATTAATACAACAATCGAAAATATTAAAGAAGCTACAAAAGACTTAGATATCGAAGCGGTTATTTATGGACGCCCAAAACATATTTATTCCATCTACCGTAAGATGAAGGACCAAAAGAAACAGTTTAGCGAGATTTATGACTTACTTGCGATTCGTGTATTAGTCGATAGTATTAAAGATTGCTACGCCGTTCTTGGGGCGATTCATACAAAATGGAAACCAATGCCAGGGCGTTTTAAAGATTATATCGCGATTCCAAAGGCGAATATGTATCAGTCTATCCATACAACCGTGATTGGTCCTGGTGGACGTCCTGTGGAGATTCAAATCCGTACGTTCGAAATGCACCAAGTTGCCGAATACGGGGTTGCGGCTCACTGGGCATATAAAGAAGGAAATAAAGAAAAAGTGACGAACGATCCATTACAAAAACAATTGGATTGGTTCAAAGACTTAATCGAACTACAAAATGAAACGAAAGATGCCAAAGACTTCATGAATAGCGTGAAGGAAGACATCTTTGGAGATAAGGTCTATGTATTTACACCAAAAGGAGATGTCTCAGAACTTCCTTTAGGTTCAGGGCCACTTGATTTTGCATATAATATCCATACTGAAGTTGGAAACAAAACTGTAGGTGCAAAAGTCAATAATAAGATTGTTCCATTGAACTATCAGTTGAAGACTGGAGATATCGTAGAAGTATTAACGTCTGCGAATTCATTTGGACCTTCACGTGACTGGATTAATCTGGTTTATACGACTCGTGCAAAAAATAAAATCAAACGTTTCTTCAAGTTACAAGACCGTGATGAAAATATTATCAAAGGTCGCGAGTTACTTGAAAAACAAATTACAGAACTTGGATTTAACTTCAAGGACTTTATGACGAAACAGGGCATGAAAGATATTGCATCCCGTTTCAACTTTGGTACAGAAGAAGATCTACTAGCATCGATTGGTTTTGGAGAAATCTCATACCAAACCGTTGCGAATAAGATGACGGACAAAGCGCGTAAAGAAATCGAAGACCAAAAAGTGGTCGAAACTGCTTTTGAGAAAACGACGACTCAAGGACAGAAGAAGGAAAGCCAAAAGATGAAAATTCGTCACGAAGGTGGCGTCATTATCGAAGGAGTGGACAATCTTCTCATTCGTTTAAGCCGTTGTTGTAATCCAGTTCCTGGAGACGATATCGTTGGTTATATTACTAAAGGTCGTGGAATCTCTGTCCATAGAAAAGACTGTCCTAACGTTCAACTTCCTGAGAGTGAACAAAACCGTCTAATCGAAGTGGATTGGGAAGATACAGCTAATACTGGTCAACAATACGATACAGAGTTGGTTGTTGAAGGATACAACCGTAATGGATTGTTGAATGAAGTCTTGAATGTGATTAACAGTACGACTAAATCATTAAATTCTGTCAACGGTAAAGTTGATGCGAATAAGATGGCGACGATTTCTGTGAATATCGGAATTATGAATACACAACAATTAGATTTTATTGTGGATAAGATTAAACAAATACCAGATGTATATAGTGTACGTCGTGTGATTTCATAGGAGGAGTTCATGAGAATTGTATTACAGCGAGTGAAGTCCGCTAGCGTATCGATTGAAGGGTCAGTTGTTGGTGAAATCAACCAAGGATTCCTGTTATTAGTGGGTGTTGGACCTGATGATACTAGGGATGATGCCTCTTATTTAGCAAGAAAGATTGCTGGAATGCGTATCTTTAGTGATGAGAATGGAAAAATGAATCTGTCGATTGACCAAGTCGGTGGAAAGATTTTATCCGTTTCGCAGTTTACACTATTTGCAGATACGAAAAAAGGGAACAGACCTTCTTTTACAGAAGCTGCGAGTCCTGAAGCTGCCAACCAGCTTTATGAAGAATTCAATGAAATCCTACGCACGGATTATGGGTTAATTGTTGAAACAGGAGAGTTTGGTGCGGATATGCAAGTCAGTCTTGTGAACGATGGGCCAGTAACCATCTTACTCGATACCAAAAATCAATAAAAAAAGAAAGCACAGGAGAAATCCTGTGCTTATTTATT
>CAUVJW010000073.1:0-5664 GCA_963552295.1 uncultured Streptococcus sp.
CACGAAGGCGGATATGTACTGAATCAATTCTTGGACCTTACGGATTTTATCATCACCATAATAGGGAATAATATTCAATGCGAACTAGTGGGAGTTGAAGCTTGCTTCCTACTCCCACTTTGAGGCTTGAAAGGCGCAAGACCGAGGCTTGCGCCGGTATCCTATTATGGTAATGATAAAAATAATCCGTAAGGATTCCCTAGAATTGAATTAGCCACCCTATCCACCGAGTTTTTTAGGTATACTTTATCTGTTGCACCCCCTTTTCAAAAGCATTACTATAATAAACGAATTTTATTTTTAGGAGATGACACCTTTGCCATTATCTGCAACGGAGCGCCTCAAGCAAGCCGAACGCGGCGCTATCTTAAGTATCGGCACCTATATCTTTTTATCTGCAATAAAACTGATCGTCGGGAAACTCTTCAACTCAGAAGCACTCTTTGCCGATGGTTGGAATAACTTTACAGACGTGATTTCATCAGTCCTTGTACTTGTAGGATTACGCGTATCGCAAAAGCCAAGTGATGAAAACCACCCCTACGGACACTGGAAATTCGAAACGATTGCCAGCCTTGCGACTTCATTTATCATGTTCTTTATCGGGATTGAAGTCATCAGGAATGCCTTCCAAGCATTTCTTAATCCGGTAACGGAGGCTCCTTCACTTATTTCTTCCATCGTTGGATTCTTTTCAGGGGTTGTAATGATTGGCGTCTATTTCTACAATAAAAACTTAGCTGCACGCATCCAGTCTCTTGGTCTTAAAGCAACCGCAAAAGACAACTTAAGCGATGCGATGACGAGTTTCTTGACGGCTTTAGCGGTATTATTCGCATCTCTTGGATTACACTGGCTCGATAATATCATGGCCTTCGTCGTCGGTCTTTTAATTGTTCGCACAGCCGTTGAAGTGTTTGTCGAAAGTGCGTTTCAACTGACAGATGGATTCGACCAGACCGAATTGGATAATTATATCCCCGTTATCTTGCGACATCCTGAAGTGAAAGATATTCGTGAAATCAAAGCGCGTCGATACGGATCAAATGTGTATATCGACTTAACCGTTTGTATGGATAAAGACCTATCAGTTTATAAGAGTCATCAAATCACTGAATTTATTGAAATAGAACTCTACGATGAATTCGCCATTTCATTTATCGATATTCACGTAGAACCTTATCAATTCTAACTAAAAATCCCAATCACTGTGTTAGTGATTGGGATTTTCTATTATTTAATCGTATTAAAGTTTAAGTTGAAGGCTTGCTTCACACTATCACTGACTTCTCCAACTGGAGTCTTCGATACAAATTTTCCTTTGATGCAATAACGGTTTGACGCATTATAGTCATCACAAGTAATTAACGTAATCTCTGTTACACCAGGTTGGTCGTTAATCACTTCTACTCGGGTAGGTTCAATCAATTCGACAGAAGTTGTTTCATATTCATAAACATACTCTAAGTCTGTCGTATAAATTTTCTCTCCGACTTTAAGGTTCACAAGTGGTGAGAATAACAGTGTCATGTCGCCAAAGTAGTTATGGCTGGCAAGAGCGTAGTTTCCTTCACCCATTTTTTGAGTAGGTTTCATCGTTCCGGCACCAGATAATAACACTTCGTTGGCTAAACCTTTATAGATTGGTAAGTTTAACTTCACGCTCGGAATCGCAATTTGTCCAAGAGTTAAGAACTTCCCTTTATCGAAATTTGCTTTTAATACTTTATCTAAATCAATCGCTTCTACTTTCGAGAAATCAAACTCCGCTTCCTCCGCCTCGTTGGCTTTCACTTCGGCTAAAGTAATATTTGAAGCAGCTTCAATTTGTTGAGTTTGCAAACGAGAAAGTAAGAAGGTACGAATCGGACCAGCCGCAAATAATAGCCCTGCAATAATAAATAAAATCGTTGCTAGGAAAATGCGCCAGTTAAATTTCTTCTTTGGTTTCTTCGGTGTTTTTTGATTTCTTCTTTCTTCAATCTTTTCCATTTTCTATTCCCCTTTTTCCTTTGTACTCACAAGGATCCAATACCCTTTATCGAGTGCAATGCGTTCGACATTCCCAAAAACTTCTTGCATTTTCTTTTGCGCACTCGGAGCCCCTTGTTTTTTCTGAATCACGATGACGAGTTGCCCTTCTTCTACTAAGTGGTCGTAAGCCTCTGCTAAAATGCGATGCACGACTTCTTTCCCGGCACGAATCGGTGGATTACTAATAATCACTGAATAATCCTGCGCATGGACATTGTCATACGTATTGCTTTCGTGAATCGTCACGTTCTGAATCCCATTCGCTTCGGCATTACGCTTTGCTAAATCCATGGCACGTTCATTCACGTCGACCATTTCCACAGACATCTCAGGATAAGCCTTGGCAAATGACAATCCCATAGGACCATAACCGCACCCGACATCTAGAAGTTTTCCTTGTGCAAGATGGGTTGGAACCTCATAAGATTCAATCAGCAATTGGCTTCCAAAGTCAATCGTGTTTTTAGAGAACACTCCATTATCACTAGCAAACTGGAATGTGAATCCCTTTAAAACATAGCTAAAATGTTTTTCTTGACTCTTACTATTCGGTTGATTTGTATAATAGTGATTTTGATTCATGAGCGTCTCCTTTTCTATTGGTCTTTGTCCATACTATCATAAATACCCCTTTTTCCAAAACAAAAAACCCGCTGTTTGGGAACAGCGGGAAAAGGTTAGGAGGGTTTACTAATAAAAAAATGTTGGGAGTTCATTTTTTTACTTGGGAGAAGTAAACCTTAGGTGTTTTATTGGGTATGGTTAAATTATATTGGTCATTTATGAAAAAGTTGTGAATTTAAAAAAATATTTATGTGAATTAATACTTTTTTTATATTTTCACATCGTCGTATTCAGTACTTTTTTCGAATAAAGAAACGATATAAGGACACGTTGCATGAATCTTTAAGTTTTCATCTCTTGCAAAGTCTGCTAATTTATCCACTAATTGACGTGCAACCCCTTGTCCGCGTAGGCTTGGATCCACAAATGTATGGTTTGCATCAATCACACCTTCTCCTTTTGGGATATACGTAATTTCTGCATCCATTTCTCCAGCTGCATTATAATGTCTAAACGCTTTTTCTTCTTTAATAAATTCCATTTGCAAATCCTCCTTTACAATTCTACCTATAGTATACGACTCTCTCTACGGGAATTCTAAGAAAGTGACTTAGCAACGAATAGTAACATTTGTTAAACTTATTTTGCAACGACCTCATTTTTTGGGTTGTGATATTCTGTTAACAGCTTAAAAAAATATGAACGGAGAATTTGTTATGCATATACCAGATAATTACTTAAGCCCAGCATCTTGCGCCGTGTTAGCAGTTGCGGCAGCGCCTGTTGTTGGGCTATCGATTACGAAAGTCAAAGCACAATTAAAGGAAAATAAAGAATTAGCACCAATGCTTGGGATTGCGGCTTCTCTTTCTTTCTTATTAATGATGTTTAATGTGCCAATTCCTGGTGGTACAACGGCTCACGCTGTCGGTGGCGTGTTACTTTCAATCTTAATTGGACCATATGCCGCGAGTCTGGCACTGACCGTCGCCCTCCTCTTACAGGCACTTCTATTTGGAGATGGAGGAATTCTTGCTCTTGGCGCAAATATCTTCAACATGGCGATTGCAATGCCATTTGTTGGATACGCCGTTTATAATTTCTTCCGTAAACAAAACCACGAAACAGCCGGAGTTCTCGTTGGTTCTTACGTAGGAATTAATGTGGCTGCTTTCCTAACAGCCATTGAACTTGGAATCCAACCAATCATTGCCACTCAAGGAGGCGAACCCCTCTATAACCCTTATGGATTAGCGGTTACGATTCCTGCCATGATGGTGACTCACTTAACCATTGCCGGTGCTGTTGAAGTATTCTTCACTTATGTCATTTATCGTTTCGTAAAACAAGTAGCACCACAAGAACTATACACACCAACTTCTGTGAATACGACTTCTTTCGTAAAGAAAATCCGCTATGTCTTAATCGCCTTAGTCGTATTAAGCCCACTAGGATTATTAGCAGAAGGAACAGCCTTTGGAGAATGGTCAGCCGACGAACTTGCTGAAATGATGAATAATGTCCCAGCAGGAATCGAAAATGGATTTTCATTTGAAGCCCTCTTCAGTGATTACACGATTCCAGGAACAAACATCGCAGTGGGTTATATTTTATCAGCCATCACTGCACTATTAATCTTCTATATTTTAGGAAAAATGATTCGAACAATGAATGGAGCAAAAGTATCTCATGCGTAAACTACCTGACTGGCTACAAAGAGAAGAAGCACTCGCTGCCTCTTCGAAAAGCCATCAATATTTACAAATGAATATTAACTCATTGCGCCGTCTACTCGGCAAAATGAAACAAACGACACCCGCATTTAAGGCGAAATCTTCGTCTTGGATGCGGCTCGTTTACTTTGTGTGCTTAGCGATTCTCATTACACTCAGCCACTCCACTATCCAACTATGGATTTTGGCAATCTTCCTATTAGCCCATATCGCCTTTCTTCCAGGAGAAGCGCTCCTACGTCTGTGGAAGGTTCTCACGCGGGTACTCATTTTTACAGCGATTGTCCTCTTGCCAAGTATTCTTCTAAGAGGCTTCCAGAATAGTGGCATCTTCCTTGGTCGTACAGGAATTTTGGTCTTAAACTTGTCGCTCTTTTTAGCCACAACGACAAGCGTCCAACTCGTTGAGGCGCTTCGCCAGTTGCATTTTCCAAAAACGATGATTCAAACGATTGAACTCGCGATGAAATACACGTATATCCTTGGAAAACACCTACAGCAACAAATCGAATGCGTGCAGTTGCGAACCATTGGCCAAAAGGTGAATCTCGGGTTATTTGGATCGATTCTTGGACTCTTGTATTTATCATCGAAAAACCATACGAAAGAAGTCTACGAGGCCATGACGCTTCGAGGATACGGAATGGACGTCAAAACCAAAACCCCTTTCCGCTGGAAGAAAGAGGACGTGTTATTATTACTTGAATTAATCGTGCTGGTTGCCGCAACAACCATGCTACGCTAGAAAGGAACGCTTATGATTACAATTCACGATGGAAATTATCACTACACAGAAGACATTGGAATCCACGACATCAACCTTCATATCAATAAAGGTGAAACGGTGGCCTTGATGGGACCAAATGGAGCCGGAAAATCCACGCTCTTTAAAATCTTAGTTGGACTACTTCCGCTCTCTTCTGGACAATATCAATTTAACGATTGGGCGGTGGACGCAGACTTCTTAAAAGACCCAAGTAATGCCGGCCATTTATACCAACAGGTCGGTTTGATTTTCCAAAACAGCGATATCCAATTATTCAATACGACCGTTGCCGAAGAACTTGCCTTTGGTCCACGTCAACTCGGATTACCCGAAGAAGAAATCAACAAGCGGGTGAATGATACACTAGAGCTTTTAGAAATAGAACACCTAAGAGAACGTATTCCCTATCACCTTTCTGGCGGGGAAAAGAAAATCGTGGCGATAGCTAGTGTGCTCACGATGAATCCAAGCGTATTATTGTTTGATGAGCCATTTAACGGCCTCTCACCGAAATACCAACGCCTCATCGCGGAATTACTACAAGAGTTAAAAGCAGCAGGAAAAACG
>CAUVJW010000074.1:0-5412 GCA_963552295.1 uncultured Streptococcus sp.
TCTTCGTCGGCTTTTTGAAGGATGACGGTGCTGTGTGCTTGTAAGTGGCGCAAGTTTTGTAATTGATTTTTAGCAGCTTCTGCGGCAGGGTTAGTGACTGCTGAGATGCTGAGGGCGATGAGCACTTCTTTGCTATCGAGTGAGCGGCGTTGGTGTTTTAGAACGTCGCTTCCAAGTTGGCCAATCGCATTTAAAATCACTGGTGGTAATAAATGGATGGAGTCACCAATTTCTGCTAATTCTTTAATGCAGTTGAGTAGGCAGGCTGCGCTGGCTGTCATGGTATCCGATTGTTTTCCTGTAATGATTTTGCCGGTTGGAAGTTGTAAGGCTACTACTGGAACTTTCGCTTCGGCTTCTTTTTCAAGAGCGGCTTTTACAACTGGACGGTCTTGTGGAGAGAGTCCACTTTCTTCCATGATGTACTTGCCTCGTTGAGCTGCTTCCAGTGTTCCGATGCCGCGTTTGTAGTCGCATTGGCCTGCGTAGTAACGTCGGATGATTTCTTGGTTGGAAGCTTCGCGAACGACTTCATCATCAGTGATAGCAAATCCGACACGGTTTACGCCCATATCTGTAGGAGAGTTGTAAGGGATTGGGGCGTCGCCATAAATCTTCGTCAAAATACGACGCAGAAGTGGGAAGGCTTCGATGTCTCGGTTGTAGTTCACGGTTGTTTCGCCGTATTTTGCAAGGTGGAAGGTATCAATCATGTTGACATCTTCTAAGTCTGCAGTGGCTGCTTCGTAGGCCACGTTAACAGGGTGGTTCAATGGTAAATTCCATACAGGGAATGTTTCGAATTTAGAATAGCCGGCACGACGTCCGCGCTTTGTTTCGTGATAAAGCTGGCATAAGCAGGTCGCTAGTTTTCCGCTGTTGGCACCAGGAGCTGTTACGACGACAAGTGGGCGAGTCGTTTCGATAAATTCATTTGCGCCATATCCTGCGTCACTAACAATGGTTTCAACGTCCATCGGATAGCCTTCTGTGTAGCCGTGCGTATACACTTTAATGCCGCGACGTTCGAGGGAGTTTTTAAATTGTGTTGCAGCAGGTTGGCCTGTATAACGAGTAATGAGGACACTATTGATTTTAAGGTCCCAATAGTGAAGATCGTCCATTAAGCGAAGAACATCTTGGTCATAAGTAATCCCAAGGTCACTGCGAACTTTATTTTGTTCGATATCACCAGCGTACACGCAGATAATAATCTCTGCTTGGTCGCGTAGGCGGTGAAGTAATTTGATTTTTCCGTCTGGATCGAATCCTGGCAATACTCGCATCGCGTGGAAATCGCCGATTAGTTTGCCTCCGAACTCTAAGTATAGTTTGTCATAAGCGTTTACTCGTTGAAGAATGAATTGACTTTGTTCTTCAAGGTATTTCTCGCTATCGAATCCTAATTTCATAAAACAACCCCCTTAATTTCATTTCAGTAGTATAGCACGAAAAAAGGGGGAATTCTATAGAAAATGACGGCTTTTTGCCCCACAGGAAAAAGAGTTGCAAGCGCCATAATGACAGAGTAGAATAGTAATGGACTCACTCAAAATAACGGAGGATTTTCGTATGAAAAACATGTTGGATTATATTAAAGAGTTTGGGCACGTTTCGTTTGAAGAAAGAGCCTTTTCTGAAATCGACGCATTAGTTTTAACGGAATTAGAGTATTTACCACTTGAAAAAGTTGTTCCAAGCGATGAAAATGGTGAGAATTTTGTCACAGTGAAAGAAATCGCCGAGTATATGCAGGAACATAAACAAGAATTATTCGATGAGAATCCAATGATGATAACGCAGGAGCGTCATGAAGTATCGCAAGTGATTGCGGATGCACCTCGTTTCCAATCGTTGAAATTCTTCGGTGTGGTGAGCGAATGGGATAAAGATACAACAAAACAATTCGCAGCTGTCACGGTGGAAGTAGAACCTAGTGTCAGACTTGTTGTGTTTAGAGGGACGGATGAAACGCTGATTGGCTGGAAGGAAGACTTCCTAATGACGTATTCACCACTTGTTGCGGCTCAGACGGATGCCAAGGAGTATTTAGCCAAACAAGCCAGTCTATGGGATGGGGACTTAATGATTTCTGGACATTCAAAGGGTGGTAACTTAGCCATTTATGCTGCGGCTACTCAGGAGGAAGACGTGCAACTGCGCATTGTCGATATTTTCTGCTTTGATTCTCCTGGATTGTACCGTTCTGTACTTGAAACAAAAGGATATCAAAATATAGTGCCATTAGCGATGCGTTATATTCCACAAGATTCACTTGTTGGATTAATGCTAGAATCCGAAGTGCCGTATGTCATTGTCAAAAGTAATGCCACCGGTGCGATGCAACATAGCGCCATGACATGGGAGATTGAAGACGGTCAATTTATTAAGATGGAAAAATTAACCAAAAATAGTCAGTTGAATGACCAAACGTTCAAGAAATGGACGGAATCGGTGAGCGATGAAGAACTGGAATTGTTCTGGAATGTGTTCTTTGAACTACTATTTAATGCTGGAATCGATACGGTTAATGATTTATACGGACAGTTTATGCATTATGTGCAAGAGTTCTTAAAGGCAGCAGGGGAGATGGATGAAGAAAAACGTGAATTGTTAACACGTATTGCGTTATTACTCGTTTCGACTCGATTTGAAGTTTGGAAAGACTCATTAGATATGTCTGAGTTAGTGAAGTTTGAAATGCCTGAGGTAAAATTACCAACATGGGATGAACTCATGACGACTTTAAGTTGGAAGAAGAATGGCTTTGAGGTCCATTATCGTGCGACCGAAGAAAACGAAGAGATTCGCGCCTACTATCAACAGCGCCACGAACAAAAGAAACACGAAGAGCAATAAAAAGAGAGTTGTCCAAAATTCACTTATAAGTGAATTTTGGGCAACTCTTATTATTTATACTATTGTTCGCGTTCAATCGCGATGGCAACACCCATACCGCCGCCTACACAGAGGGAAGCGACACCGATTTTACCGTCGAGTTGGTCGAGAGCATTGATCAGTGTGACCACAATACGAGTACCAGAAGCACCGATTGGATGGCCTAGCGCAATGGCACCACCAAATGGATTTACTTTTTCAGTTGGAATCTTCAAGTCTTTGATGACCGCCATGCTTTGTGCGGCGAATGCCTCGTTCAGTTCAAAGACATCCACTTTTTCAAGCGGAATTCGTGTACGCGCCACTAATTTTTGAATGGCAGGGACAGGACCGATTCCCATAATCGAAGGATCGACACCAGCTTCGGCATAGCCTTTCAAGGTTGCAAGAATTGGAAGGCCAAGCTCTGTTGCGTATTCACGTGTTGTCATGATGACACAAGCGGCACCATCGTTAATTCCAGAGGCGTTTCCGGCTGTTACTGTTCCGTCTTTTTTGAAGGAAGGTTTGAGACCAGCAAGACTCTCAAGATTCGTGTTTGGACGGATGAATTCGTCCGTTACTTTTAAGTCGTCGGATTTTGTTTTGCGATTGAAGACTGCTACGGGAGTGATTTCGCTAGCGAAACGTCCTTCTGCTTGTGCTTTAGCGGCTTTTTGTTGAGAAGCCACAGCGAAAGCGTCTTGTTCTTCGCGGGTAAATCCGTATTTTTCAACGATGTTTTCAGCGGTAATTCCCATCGGGTCTTGTGAGTAGGCGTCCGTTAATCCATCATTAAATAAAGAGTCTACTAATGTCACAGGACCATTTTTGGGAGCAAAGCGTTGTTGTAATAAATGCGGCGCAAGACTCATATTTTCCATACCGCCGGCTAAGACGATTTTAGCATCTCCTAGTCGAAGGACTTGTGCGGCTGAAATAATGGCTTTTAGTCCAGAACCACAGACTTCATTAATTGTTACGGCAGTACTTGCATGAGAAAGGCCAGCGCCTAGTCCGACTTGACGTGCTGGGTTTTGTCCAAGACCTGCTTGTAAGACATTTCCAAAGATGACTGTATCAATTTGTTCAGGTGAAAGATTCGCTTTTTGGATGGCAGCTTTTGCGACTGTTGTTCCTAATTCGATAGCGGAAGTTGTAGCAAATTGCCCGCCAAATTTACCAATCGCAGTACGTGTGGCACTTACGATGACGATATCATTTCCGTTCATATTTTCATTCCTTTCCAGTCTATATTTCCTATTTCGTTTCTATTTTATAAGATTTCGTATAAGAAACCTATCAATTTAGTACAAATAATTAGTAAAGAATTGTTTAAATTCCCTAACATTTAGTGAATTCAATTGTCCTAACGGCGAATTTTTGCTACTATAGTGTGTGCTAAGAAAGAACAGGAAGCTCAATTTGTGTGTTTGGAGCTTCATTCGTAAAGGAGAACAATAAAACAATGAATATAGGGATAGATAAGATTGGCTTTTTCGTACCGCCGACTGCGCTAGATATGGAAACACTAGCAGTGGCGCGTGGAGTAGAGCCAGCTAAATACACGATTGGAATTGGCCAGTCTACAATGGCAGTAGCACCAGTGACTCAAGATATCGTGACTTTAGCCGCAAATGCTGCGTTATCCATTATCGATGATGAAGATCGCGAATCTATTGAAATGATTTTATTTGGGACAGAAACTGGAATCGATCAATCAAAATCAGCTGCCGTCTATATGCAACGTATGCTTGGGTTATCAAACCGTGTTCGTAGCGTGGAATTAAAACATGCCTGCTACGGAGCAACAGCTGCCCTACAATTAGCAAAAGGCCATATCGCCTTAAACCCAACTTCAAAAGTATTAGTTATTGCAAGTGACATCGCTAAATACGGATTAAACTCTGGCGGGGAACCAACACAAGGTGCCGGAGCAGTCGCAATGATTGTTTCTAGTGACCCACGTTTACTTGTTTTAGATAACGAAACAAGCTTATTCACAGATGATGTGATGGACTTCTGGAGACCAAACTATGCACCGTATCCAATGGTAGACGGAAAATTCTCAAACGAGCAATATATCCGTTTCTTTGCAGAAGTTTGGAATGACTATCAAGCAAAAACAAATGCGCAGTTCTCAGACTTTGATGCGATTTGTTTCCATTTACCATATACAAAAATGGGGATGAAAGCCTTCAAGCCATTCTTAGAAGAAATGAGCGAAGAGGAACAAGAACGCTTTACAGCGCGTTATCAAGAAGCAGCCGTGTATAACCGCCAAGTCGGAAACATCTACACAGGTTCATTATTCTTAAGCTTCATCTCATTATTAGAAAACAGTTCTGTATTAGTAGCCGGAGACCGCATCGGATTCTTCAGCTATGGATCAGGAGCGGTTGGTGAATTCTTCGCCGGCGAATTAGTCGAAGGGTTCGAAAATCAATTGCATATCGCAGAACATAAAGCATTACTAGAAAATCGCAAAATGTTGACAGTAGAAGAATACGAAGAAATCTTCACAGAAGTGGTGGA
>CAUVJW010000075.1:0-5347 GCA_963552295.1 uncultured Streptococcus sp.
TCACAGGCGACACTGTTCAAGACGAGCTGTTAACACAATTGTTCAGCCAGTTCTGCTTGGGTAAATAGAGCTAAAACTTCAATTCTTTACGGATATCTTCATAGTAGCGGTAATGGGGCATCGGATTGAGCCTTACGTCTCAATTCCTACCAAGCTTCAAACTGACTCTACGGGTTACAACCCTAGAGTCAGTAATTCACATTGGTTGCTATTCCCCATTACTGCTACTATAGAATCCAAAAGAATTTCCGTTTTATCTCTTTGCTAAGACAGAACAATAGAACGAGTGAACGCTCGTTATTCGAGCGCTGTGATGTTCCCTAAGGTTCGGGCGCATCTGTAAAGAATTGAAGTTATAACTCTTTCAACAAAAGGCACAAGGAGGAAATGCTGATGACGAAGCTAGCGACCATTTGTTATTTGGACAATGGCAAAGAATTTTTACTGTTATTACGCAACAAGAAGCCAAACGATGTCCATGAGGGCAAGTATATTGGCGTTGGTGGAAAGCTCGAAGCAGCAGAGACTCCGGAAGAATGTGCCGTGCGTGAGATTTTTGAAGAAACAGGACTGACGGCAACAAAGATGGAGATGAAAGGAATCATCACTTTCCCAGAATTTACACCAGGGCACGATTGGTATACGTATGTTTTTCGGGTGACGGAGTTTTCAGGAGAGCTGATTGATTCGCCAGAAGGGACGCTGGAATGGGTTCCTTACGATGAAATCCTCCAAAAACCGTCTTGGGAAGGAGACCGCATTTTCCTAGAGTGGATTTTAGGAGAGGAACCGTTCTTTTCTGCGAAGTTTAATTATGAAGCAGGCGAATATGTTAGTCACAAAGTAGAATTTTATGGAGAAAGAAAGTAAAGGAGAGACTATGGTAACAACTTACGAAGCTGGAAATTATGATGTAGTTGTCGTCGGTGCAGGTCATGCCGGCAGTGAAGCGGCGCTAGCAAGTGCACGTATGGGCGCAAAAACATTATTACTCACAATGAACTTAGAAATGGTGGCCTTCATGCCATGTAACCCATCTGTAGGCGGACCTGCAAAAGGGGTTGTTGTGCGTGAAATCGACGCTCTTGGGGGCGAAATGGGTCGAAACATCGACAAAACGTATATTCAAATGCGTATGCTCAACACTGGGAAAGGTCCTGCCGTACGTGCCTTACGTGCGCAAGCGGATAAGCATTTATACGCGCAAGAAATGAAGAAGACAATCGAGAAGCAAGAAAACTTGGATTTACGCCAAGGGATTGCGGAAGAGTTGATTGTGGAAGACGGCGTATGTAAAGGGGTTATCACGAATACAGGTGCCATCTACCGTTCAAAAGCAGTTGTTTTAACAGCCGGAACGTCTTCTCGTGGTCAAATTATTATCGGGGAATTGAAATATTCATCCGGTGCCAATAACTCTCAACCATCGATTAAATTATCAGAGAACTTACTCGAATTAGGCTTCGAATTGGCGCGTTTCAAAACAGGAACTCCGCCACGAATCAAAGGCTCATCGATTGATTATAGTAAAACAGAAATTCAACCAGGGGACGATACGCCAAACTTATTTAGTTTCACTTCAAAAGACGAAGACTACCGTTATGACCAAATTCCTTGCTGGTTAACTTATACGAACGAACAAACGCATGAAACGATTCGTGAGAACTTACACCGTGCACCGATGTTTACAGGGATTGTAGAAGGGGTCGGCGCGCGTTACTGTCCATCGATTGAAGATAAAATTGTTCGTTTCAGCGATAAGCCTCGTCACCAAATTTTCCTAGAGCCAGAAGGAGAAAATACGGAAGAGGTCTACATTCAAGGGTTATCGACTTCGCTTCCAGAAGATGTGCAAATCAAAATGATTCGTAGCGTGGAAGGGTTGGAAAATGCGGAGATGATGCGTACGGGTTACGCCATCGAGTACGATGTGGTCGTGCCGCACCAATTGAAAAATACTTTTGAAACAAAACTTATCCAAAACCTATTCACTGCCGGACAAATGAACGGAACGAGTGGATACGAAGAAGCAGCGGGGCAAGGGCTTTACGCTGGAATTAATGCCGTGCGCAAGATTCGCGGAGAAGAGCCATTTATTCTTGGCCGAAGCGATGCGTATATCGGCGTATTGGTGGACGACTTGGTCACAAAAGGAACGACTGAACCTTACCGTCTATTGACTTCTCGTGCGGAATATCGTCTCTTACTTCGTCATGACAATGCGGATTTACGTTTAACGGAAAAAGGACGCGAACTGGGATTGATTGACGATGAACGTTATGCCGAGTTCCAAGCAAAACAAGAAGCGATTGAAGCCGAAATCAAACGCATGCAATCGATTCGCTTGAAGCCAACTGCCGAATTACAAGCGTTCTTGGCAGAAAAAGGATCTGCGGAATTGAAAGACGGCATCCTTCTAAGCGACTTGTTGAAACGTCCAGAATTAAGCTATGACGAATTAGTAGGCTTTGCCGGTGAAACGGTAGAAGTCTCTCGTGAAGTGAAAGAACAAGTAGAAATCTCGATTAAATACGAAGGCTATATTGCCAAAGCAATTGAAAAAGTGGAGAAATTAAAACGGATGGAAGCCAAACGTATTCCAGCTAATATCGACTATGATGCGATTAATGGACTTGCGACCGAAGCGCGTCAACGTTTGAAATTAATTCAACCAGAAACAATTGCGCAAGCAAGCCGTATTAGTGGGGTGAACCCAGCCGACGTATCGATCTTGATGGTCTATATCGAACAAGGAAAGATCGCGAAAGTGCAAGAATAAGGAGGCGCGTATGAAACCAGAAGAATTTTATCAAAGACTCCAAGAAGTGCATGGGATTACATTATCAGATGTACAAAAGAAGCAGTTCGACCAATATTTTCATCTATTAGTGGAATGGAATGAGAAGATGAACTTAACGGCGATTACGGATGAAGAGGGCGTGTATTTAAAGCATTTCTATGATTCATTGGCGCTTGGATTCCATCATGAATTGACAGACCAATCGCTTTGCGACGTGGGTGCGGGTGCAGGATTTCCAAGTATTCCGCTAAAAATCGTCTTCCCAGGCTTGAAGGTGACGATTGTGGATTCGTTGAATAAACGCATTACCTTCTTGAATACATTAGTGGAGACACTTGGGTTAAAAGACGTGCAGTGTTTCCATGACCGCGCTGAAACTTTTGGGCAAAACAAGGATTTCCGTGCATCGTTTGATGTGGTGACTGCTCGTGCCGTTGCCAAACTCAGTGTATTGAGCGAATTTTGCATGCCGCTCGTGAAAAAGCAGGGGTATTTCCTCGCGTTAAAAGCAGCGCATACGGAAGTGGAGTTGGAAGAAGCGAAAAAAGCCATCGCGATTCTTGGCGGGAAAGTAGAAGGGGATGTCTCTTTCGACTTGCCATATGAAGGCGGAAACCGTCACGTTGTCACGATTTTAAAGACGAAGGAAACACCGAATAAGTATCCAAGAAAACCAGGTCTCCCATTGAAGAAGCCGTTATAGCCAAAGGAGGAAGAACGATGAAAAGAGCCAACTTAGGAATGATGACGTTACTAGCACTTGTATTAGGTGCTTGTGGAAATGGACAGACGAAGGACTCAGGAGCCGAGAAGTCACAAGTGACGCAAGGAGCAACCACGGCAGAAGTAACGACGCAGACTACGACAACCGTTGCGCCTAAACCAGATAACAAAGAATTGTATGCGAAAGTCTTCGAAGATATCCGTACCGTAAAAGAACTAGGCGCTGATGTGGCTGGAAAACTCAATGTACCGCTTGAATATTGGGCGGCCAACAGCTTGAATAAGCAAAAAGATTCGCTGCAATATTTATTCTATGACATCAACGACGATGGAGTGGATGAATTGTTTATCGGACATACTGCAAACGGCAAACCATTCACGGTCGTGGCGTACTACTTAGATGGCAAGACTCCAAAAATCTTGCATCAAAGTTACGTTGCCGAAGCGGGTGGAGCTAGAAGTGCCTTTAGTTTCTTCAAAGGCGGATTGCTCTACACGGTTGAATTCTTGTCTGGAACAGGAAATGGAGATGCTAAAGTGTTCAAACTGGAACCAAAAGGAGCAGGGTTGACGCTAGTAAATGCTTTGAAATTCGAAAAAATGCAATTCAAACTAGAAGACCTAGGATTGAAGCAAGAAGATACCATCGATTTAACAAAGATGGATTGGAAAGAGTTTAAATAATCAAGGAACTGCTAACACAGGAGGTTAGCAGTTTTTTTATTCCATAAAAGTGAAATAACATCTCAGCATATTGTTTTTTTAAAAGTTTGTGATAAAATTAACTTGAAGGAAATAAATGTTAGCATTGTGGTTTATTAAATTGATAGGGGATGATAATTATGAAAAAAATTATACTAATGCTAAATTGTTTTATTCTTTTATTTTTATTGAGTAGCAAGTCAACAGTTGAAGGCACAGAGTTGAAACAAACGTTTACAGCAGAAAATTTAGAAACTAACCTTGTTCCTTTTAGAGTGTGGCCAGGAAGACCTGGAGGAAACGGAGACGGTTCTGAAGAGTGGTTAGTTGGGAATTATGGTGAAGAAAATGGTCCTTATAGATATATAGGAAGCACTTCAGGTAATGTAAGTGTATTGAATTCTAGTAGAAATAATGTAGTTTCAGTGGTATTTTTTATTTTAGGTAATGCAGGAGGAAGTGTTATTAGTTGGGCAACATTGTTTGCTGGTATGATTGCGCCAGGAAGCTTTGCAGGAACAGTTTATACAGCAGAAAGTTATGTTTCCGGAAGAAGTATGAAGACAATCATTACAACATACTATTTACCGAATTACACTCATTATTGTGCGCAATATACTATTTATAATAAATGGTGAAAAAAAGAAAGAGATGAAAGAATATGTTCCTAAAAAAACTATGGCGATATCTCTGGGAGGATTTACCATCTAGAACAGTTTGGCAACCTTTAATGATACAATTCTGTTTAGAAATGGGACTATTCTTTTCAGGAGTTTTTTCTAAGGATATGCAAGCGCAATATTGGATAGTAACATTTGCTTTAGTTAAACTTGCTAAATTATATTCGAATAAACCAGTTACTAGAATGTATTTTTATACGGAGTATTTCGGAATTTTTTGGTTTTTAAATAGACAATAATGACAAAAAGCTTTCTGCCTCAGATTAGTTGAGGTAGAAAGCTTTTTTATTAGAAATAATAATAGAATGGGCGCACTACGCGTTAAATTTATTTAAGATACTTTCGATATTTTTGATGAGTACCGAAACAGAGCCGTCTGGATTGTTGATGAATTCGACCATTTCCTTGTTTTCGTAGATTTCACTTGGAATGGTAATCTCGA
>CAUVJW010000076.1:0-5330 GCA_963552295.1 uncultured Streptococcus sp.
TTCGTGTAGACAAAACTATTTGTATAAGAACGTTCTCTTAATTCATCTAAGAGCGCCATCACGAGATGCGTCAACAGATTTTCTGATTGATACTTTTTACAAACCACTAAACATTTTAAAATGTTGCGGTCTAGGGAACCGGTTGCTGCAGGTTCACCAGAAGTATGGTAAATCGCAATTGTATAATCAACCTGCTCTGTTTTGCCAAGGTTAGCTTGATCCATTAACCATTCCCAATCTTGGCGTGCTTTTTTATCGCGATCGAGCCATAACCGTTTGAGAATGAAATTTTCCATGGAACGGCCTCCTTATTTTGGCGGGAATGCTTTTAATAAAAGAGCAGAAACGGCATATAGAATTCCTAATACTAGGAAAACTCCACCCATCCCTAAAGCCATTAATTCGAAAGCTTGTGTTAAATGTTCTGCGTTGAAATTCATCGTTTTCCTCCTTTTCCTTCTATATTATTACATGAAGAATGATAATAATAATCCACCAGCAATAACAGAAGCGATTTGTCCAGAAACGTTAGCTCCAACAGCGTACATTAAGATGAAGTTTTGAGGATCTTCGTCTGTCGCCATTTTTTGGATAACACGACTTGACATTGGGAATGCAGAGATACCTGCAGCTCCGATCATTGGGTTGATTTTATTTCTACGGAACAAGTTCAAGATTTTAGCAAATACCACACCACCGATTGAGTCCATGATGAAGGCTACTAAACCGAACAAGATGATCATTAATGTTTGAACATTTAAGAATAAATCAGCTTGCATTTTAACTGAGATTGTAATCCCTAATAGAATAGAAACAATGTTTACTAATTCGTTTTGAGCCGCTTGAGATAAGTTATCTAAAACGCCACATTCACGTAATAAGTTACCAAACATTAAGAAACCAACAAGTGGTAATGAAATTGGAGCAATGAAACCTGCCACAATTGTGATAATGATTGGGAACAAGATTTTAGTTAATTTAGATACGCCAGAAGCGTGGTATGTCATACGAATACGACGTTCTGCTTTTGTTGTAACCATCTTGATAGCAATTGGTTGGATAATCGGAACAAGAGCCATGTATGAGTAGGCCGCAACCGTAATCGCACCAAGTAATTGAGGGGCTAATTGGTTCGCAACGAAGATTGATGTAGGACCGTCTGCCGCACCGATGATACCGATTGAAGCTGCTTCACGAATGTCAAATCCGAATAATACAGCTACAACGACTACGAAGAAAATACCGAATTGAGCTGCCGCACCGAATAATAACATGAATGGGTTTTGTAATAATGGACCGAAGTCAATCATCGCACCGATACCGATGAAGATTAATAATGGGAATAATTCAGTTTCGATACCGATTTCGAATAAGATTTGTAGGACCCCATGTTGTTGTTGTCCACCAACGACTTGGTCAAGAACCCCAGTCCCTGGGAAGTTTACTAAAATTGTACCTAATCCCATTGGTACTAATAATGTTGGTTCGTACTCTTTTTTAATCCCTAAGTACATTAATAAAGCACCGACAAACATCATAAAGATTTGTCCGCCAGTAATAGACATTATATTTTGAACTAATGTTTCCACTGTTTCACTCCTTGAATGTTATTAAAATTAGTTGATTGTAATTAAAGCGTCTCCTGGGTTTACCACTTGACCTTCTTTAACGTGAATTCCTGCTACAACCCCTGCTTTAGCTGCAACGATTTCGTTTTCCATTTTCATTGCTTCTAAAATCATTAATGGTTGGTTTTCAGTAACAGTGTCGCCTACGTTTACTAAAATACGTAAGATGTTCCCTGGCATTGGAGATGGCATTGCGTCTGCGCCTGCTGGTGTAGATGCTACAGGAGCTGCTGGAGCTGGAGCAGCTTCTACTGCTGGTGCTGCAGGTGCCGCTGGAGCTGCAACTGGTGCTACAGGAGCTGCTGGGGCAACTGCTCCGATTTCTTCCATTTCTACTTGGTACTCTTGACCGTCTACTTTAATTTTGAATTTACGTAACATATCGTAACATTCCTCCTAAAATATATTATGAATTGCGTTTTTGGTAGATTTCTTTAACAGCCCATTGACTGTCATTTGATTCACCTGCAGCAATCGCTGAGGCAATAACCGAGATAATCTTGGTTTCTGGGTTGCGTTTAAGGACGCGTTTGACCACAAATTGGCTTTCTGGATAATCTGAGGCCGCAATCGCCGCTGCAATGATTGAGACGTGCTTAGCTTCTTCTGCTTCTACCGGTACAAAAGCTTCTAATTTTTCCCATTCAGATTCTGTTTGTGCAGACTTCGTCGATGCGTGTTCCGTTGCTTCAGAGTTCTTCTTGCCAAATAATCGTTGGAGAATTCCCATTCCTTCACTCCCTTCCCAACATAATCTACATGCAATTATTATACAGAAAACGGCGTCATACCTAAACTAGAAACAGGTTTTTTCCCTGTTCTTTTGGTGTTTTATTATAAATAGGATATAAAACTTATGCTCATTTTGTCACATCAAACTGTTCTTTTATTGTTTTTCGCTATGAAAACACTATCTTTTTTATTAAATATTGTTTAAGATATCGCTATAAGTAAACGAATTCATTCTACCCAACGAGTTCGTGGAGTTCCCATTCAGGTTTTAGCGACTGTACGGTTCTCCAACTAAAAAACAAATTTTTTAATAAAGAAAGGAAGATATGATGGTTATCACAATTGCAGCTTATATTATGATGGCAATTTTCATGTACGTTATCATGAAGAAAAAAATGTCACCATTTACAGCTTTAGTATTAATTCCATTAGTTTTCGCAATTATTTTAGTTGCTACAGGTCAAGTCCAAGACGTTAACATCGGTACATTAATTCGCCAAGGGTTATTCGGTAATAACTCAAAAGATAAATTAACAGCGATGAAAGGAACTGCTGAAACAGGGGTTATGCTTCTATTCGCAATCCTTTACTTCTCTACAATGTTAGACGCTGGATTATTCGATCCAATCACTAACAAAATGATCCGCTTCGCTAAAGGCGATCCAATGAAAGTATTGATGGCTACTGCTATCGTAGCTGCTGCCGTATCATTAAACGGTGACGGAACAACAACTACATTAATCTGCTGCTCAGCATTCGTGCCAATTTACAAAAAATTAGACATGAAATTAATGAACTTAGGGGTTCTTGTTATCTTACAAAACACTATCATGAACTTATTACCATGGGGCGGACCTACTGCTCGTGCGATGTCAGTTCTTGGTGTAGAAGCAGATATCCTAGGTTACTTAGCACCAGGTATGGTTCTTTCAGTACTTTACGTAATCTTCGTTGTTGCTCGCTCAATGGGTAAAAAAGAACGTGCTCGTTTAGGAATTCAAGAATTAACAGATGCTGAATTAGACGAATTAACAACTATTTCTGATCCTGAAGTATTAGAAAAACGTCGTCCACAAAACTTCTTAATCAACGCTATCTTAACAATCGTATTAATCGGTTGGTTAGTTGCTGGTTCATTCATCGATGCAATCGAAGTTAAACCAGTTGTATTATTCTTAGTTGGTACAGGTTTAGCCTTAATGATCAACTACCCAGACTTAAAAGCTCAATCTAAACGTATTGGGGACAACGCTGGTGACGCAGTACAAGTAGTATTACTAGTATTCGGTGCCGGAGTATTCATGGGATTATTCCAAGGAACTGGAATGGCAACAGCTCTAACACAAAGTATCGTTCAAGTTATCCCTCAACAATTAGCAGGATTCTGGTCATTAATCATCGCGATTATCTCAGTACCTGGTACATTCTTCTTAACAAACGACGGATTCTACTACGGAGTATTAATTCCATTCGCTGAAATCGGACGTCAATACGGATTTACTGATATGCAAATGGCATTAGCTTCATTAATGGGTCAAGCATTCCACTTATTAAGCCCATTAGTAGCGTTCATCTACTTACTATTACGTCTAACAGGATTAGACATGGGTGAATGGCAAAAAGAATCAGCTAAATACGCAGCTGTTATCTTCGTAATCTTCGTTGTAACAATCGTATTAATGGGTCATATGCCATTATACTTACCACAATAATTTAACAATTGAATTTGTGAAAAAGACTTGTTTGGGCCTAGCCTAACAAGTCTTTTTTTGTGCATTTTACCCTCTTATCGTTTATACTATTTCTAATGTTTACAATAATTTCCAGGAGGCTACTATGTCAGCGATTATCCAAGCGGTAAAGAAAAATTTAGATATTACCCAAAACAAACCTCTTAAAATTTCGCTCTACGAAGCATTTCGTAAAACGATTATCTTAGGAGAAATCCCTGCAGGTACGCGTATTAACGAGAAAGAATTCTCGACTGAGTTAAATATCAGCCGTACACCCATTCGCTACGCTCTTAACGAGTTAACGAAAGAGCACCTAGTAGAGCACATCCCTAAGATTGGTGTCATCGTAAAAGGAATTTCCATTAAAGATGCCCATGAAATTTACGAAATTAGAAAAGCACTCGACACATTGGCAACAATTAATGCGATGAAACTCATGACGAAAGAAGACTTCGAAGAGTTGAACGCCATTCTCGAAGAATGCGAACGTTTCAACAACGAAGACAGAGTCGACGAAGTACTTGCGAACTTCACGACTTTCAATGATTTCATCTACGAAAAATGCCAAATGACACGTCTAAAAGAAATCGTATTTGAATTACGTACATACGTCATTTACTTCCGCGACTTATCGATTCGTTCTTCAGAACGCCGTACAAAAGCACTCGAAGAACACAAACTCATCTATCGCGGCATGCTCAATAACGACGTGGAACAAATCACGCTGATTACACACGAGCACTTAGATCGCTCATTACAATTTATTTTGAAACAAATGGAGAAATTACACATTGATTAATCCTGAGTTTTTAGCAAAAGTGGCTACAGACGCCCTTCTACAAGAAGTCAATCTCGCGCCAAAACCCGGCTTAGTGGATCCTATTTCTGTCGGCGCTCATAAGGACATGACAAAGGAAACCTTCTATCAAAGTATCGAAGCTCTCCGTCCTTATTTATTGGCCTACGCCGAAGCAGGAAGCCGCCACATTGGCGCTCCACTCGACTTATTCAACGAGCTTCGCGCCCTTGGAAAACATGCCGAAGTCGCGATGATGGCCGCAACTAACAATATTAACACTCATAAAGGAGCCAACTTCTCCTTTGCTCTCGTCTTAGGGGCTACAGCTCATACAAAAGGCAACATTCCAGAAGCCTTACACTACTGCCACCTTATGACGCGCCACCTCATCGAAGTGGACTTTGCCAACCTCGACCAAAAAGAGCACCTGTCTTACGG
>CAUVJW010000077.1:0-5329 GCA_963552295.1 uncultured Streptococcus sp.
AATTAAAAGAAAAAAATGGAGAAATTAGCAAAAAAAATCACAAAAAACGCTTACATTTAAAGCGTTTTCGTGTATAATTAAAGTATCAATAAAAAGATAGGAAGGTTGATATTATGGCAACAATTGATCGTTTCGCTACAGACACTATACGCAAGAGCAATCCGCATCTTTCGCAATTGAAGGCAACTATTGAACCAGCTTTTTATTCGAACAATGCGACTGAAATTCCGACTCTGGCAGAGGCGTATGAATTAGCGTCACATGCACCTAATACAACAGTGTTAGATGCGTTCGTTGCAAACGCAAAGGATTTAGGGTTACCGGAGGATGCACATATTCTTACGGTTGTTGATGGGAGCGTTGTAGGACGTACTGCAAAAGCTCGTCGAATTTTGGGTAATAATCCAGCAGAAGATGCTAAGATTATTCCGATTATTCGCGAAGAGATTTATAACAGTTCGTTCAAACCGTTTATTAAGGGTACAGCCGTTGTAGGTCTTGATGAAGACTTCATGGTGAAGGCACATATCACAATGCCTAAAGAACACATTAACAACTTGTACTCATGGTTATTGAACTTCCAAATTTTCAATGACCAATATAAGAGACGTTATGATGCGTCTAAACAATATGACGAAAATGATATTTTCATTTTCTTCGACCCAACTTGGAGACATCCTGATTACCCAGATGGATTAGCATTCTTTGATACAAAACATAACTGTGCTGCAATTTTAGGAATGAGTTATTTTGGGGAAATCAAAAAAGGAACGTTAACATTAGCATGGGCAACTGCCGCTCGTAACAATTATGTTTCTTGCCACGGTGGTTTGAAGATTTTCCGTAAAGAAGGCGCTTCTTACGTTGCAAGCTTCTTCGGATTATCTGGATCAGGTAAGTCTACATTAACACACGCTAAACATGACGATAAATACGACATTGAAGTATTACACGACGATGCATTTGTGATTTCGGTAGAAGATGGTTCATCTGTAGCTTTGGAACCTTCTTACTTCGACAAAACAAATGACTATCCAGCAGGTCACAGAGAACAAGATTACTTCGTAACGGTTCAAAACTGTGGTGTGACTCTGGATGAAAACGGCCATAAAGTATTAGTAACAGAAGATATTCGTAACGGTAATGGACGTACGGTTAAATCTCGTTATTCTACACCAAACCGTGTTGATAAGATTAAAGAACCAATTCAATCTATTTTCTGGATCATGAAAGATGATGCACTACCACCATTAGTGAAAATCACAGATCCACGTTTGGCATCTATTTTAGGATGTACATTAATGACAAAACGTTCTAACGCTGAAAATACAGGAGCTGGGGCAAACTTAGATGCTCTCGTTATCGAACCATACGCAAACCCATTCCGTGTATATCCATTAGTAGAGGACTACGAAAAATTCAAAGCATTATTTGATAAAAATGTAGATTGCTACATTATCAATACAGGAGATTTCTTAGGTAAGAAAGTTACAAAAGAAGTATCACTAGGTGTAATCGAAACAGTTGTAGATGGCAAAGCAAACTTCGAATTATTCGGTGGACTTCCAGGAATGGAATACTTACCAGTGGAAGGATATGAAGTGCCTGAAATGAACGGAGACTACGCTGAATTAATTCGTGACCGTATGCAATTCCGTCTAGACTACTTGAAGGCATTTAACGATGCAAATCCAGAACATCAAATTCCACAAGATGCCCTTGAAAGCATCAAGACAATCGAACGCTTTATCGACGTATTATAGTGGAAGGAGTGTTCGGTGATGACTCGAAAAATAGGAATTACAGATACAATCTTAAGGGATGCCCATCAATCTTTGATGGCAACCCGTATGCGAATTGAAGATATGCTCCCTGTTTTAGATCAATTAGACGAAGCAGGATTTGCTTCTTTAGAATGTTGGGGTGGAGCAACGTTTGATGCATGTATTCGTTTCTTAGACGAAGACCCATGGGACAGACTTCGCACCTTGAAAAAACATTTAAAGAAAACACCGTTACAAATGTTATTACGCGGACAAAATATTTTAGGATATCGTCACTATGCCGATGATGTTGTCGAAAAATTTGTCGAAAAATCAGCAGAAAACGGGATTGATATTTTCAGAATTTTCGATGCGTTAAATGACGTTCGTAACTTGGCAGCTTCACTAAATGCCGTGAAGAAGACAGGTAAAGAAGCACAAATGACAATTTGCTACACGATTAGTGATGCGCATACGATTGACTATTACAAAGAACTAGCAGCTAAAATGCAAGAAATGGGTGCCGATTCTATCTGTGTGAAAGACATGGCCGGAATTTTGACGCCAGCTCGTGGTATCGAGCTTGTTCGTGCATTAAAAGAAGTGATTACAGTGCCAATCGTCGTGCATACACACTGCACAAGCGGTATTGCACAACTCACTTATCAAGCAGTCATTGAAGCTGGTGCAGACCGCATCGACACAGCCCTTTCACCACTTAGTGAAGGTACAAGCCAACCACCTACGGAATCATTAGTCATCGCTCTTCGCGAATTAGGCTATGATATTTCGGTTGATTTGGCAAAATTAGAACCTATTGCAGACCACTTCCGAGTAATTAAAGATAAATACATTAAAGATGGAACCTTGAATCCAAAAATGTTAACACCAGACCCACGTGCGCTTTTATATCAAGTGCCTGGTGGAATGTTATCGAATATGTATTCTCAATTAACGCAAGCGGGTGCAACAGATAAATACGAAGAAGTATTAAAAGAAGTGCCAAAAGTAAGAGCAGACCTTGGATATCCACCTCTTGTTACTCCAATGAGCCAAATGGTGGGAACACAAGCAACGATGAACGTTCTTACAGGCCAACGCTACAAAGTGGTTTCTAACGAAGTGAAAGCTTACTTACTTGGTTCTTATGGACAATCACCAGTACCAATTCAAGAAAGCTTCAGAAGATCCATCATTGGTGACCAAGAAGTCATCAGCGATCGACCAGCAAACCACTTGCCACCAGAATTCGAAACACTCAAAGCAGAACTTGGAGATTTAGCAAGAAGTGACGAAGATGTCTTAACTTACGCACTCTTCCCTAAAGTCGGTAAAGAATTCTTGCTCAAGAAGAATGGACAATGGCAAAAACCATCTGAAATCGTGAAGATTTTTGCGACTGTAAAGTGAGGAGAGAGTTATGCACTTAAGTTTATTAGAAATCCTATGGATCACAATCGTTTCAATGGGAATTGTGTTTGTGATGTTGACGATTCTAATGTTTCTCATGCAAGGAAGCTCTAAAGTTATCCAAATCCTGGAAGCAAAGAGCCATCCAACAGCTGGAGTTGTAGGAAAACCAGTTGAGGTGAAACCTGAAGCTCCAACAAATGATGGAACACTATTTGAAACGAATAAACTTGCTCGAGTTGCCGCACTGGTCGCTTTAACACAAGCGAGTGCGGATGTTCCGGACAAGCACTTTGAAATTGTATCGATTGAAAAGAAGGTGGACTAAATGAAAAAATACGAAGTAGAAGTGAATGGCGAAACATTTATCGTCTCACTAAAAGAAATTTCAAATGAAGAAGCAGCACAAAAATTAGCAGCAGCTCCAACTCCAGCACCTAGCGCGCCAGTGGAAGAAAAGAAAGCTGCGCCAGCACCTGCTCCAACAGGGGACGGTGAAGTCGTGCCTGCTCCTATGGCAGGGATTGTATTATCGGTCAATAAAAATGTCGGTGATGCAGTGAAAAAAGGAGATGTACTTGTGATTTTAGAAGCCATGAAGATGGAAAATGAAATCCTTGCTCCGGCTGATGGTGTTGTGAAAGCAATTCATGTATCAAGTAATGAATCTGTCGAATCGAACCAACCACTCTTAACGATTTAGGAGGCGATGGTTTATGGAAGTCATTCAACAGTTGATTGAAACAAGTGGGGTTTATAATTTAACGATTCAAAATGTCATTATGTTAATTATTGCCTGCGTGTTTCTATATCTAGGGATTAAACGAGGGTATGAGCCATACTTAATGGTTCCGATTGCGTTCGGGATGCTCCTTGTAAACTTACCATTAGCAGGGTTGATGGATGCTCCTACTGAAAATGGACCTGGTGGACTTTTGTATTACTTATATCAAGGAACAAACCTTGGTATTTATCCACCATTGATTTTCCTTTGCTTAGGGGCCTCAACAGACTTTGGACCGCTACTAGCTAATCCAAAGACCATCTTGCTTGGTGGGGCAGCTCAATTCGGTATTTTCGTCGCATTCTTCCTTTCAGTAATGTGGGGAATGACACCGCAAGAAGCTGCTTCAGTAGGGATTATCGGGGGTGCGGATGGACCAACTGCCTTGTTCTTAACAACAAGACTTGCACCGCACTTATTGCCAGCAATCGCACTAGCAGCGTACTCATACATGGCGCTTGTGCCAATTATTCAACCGCCAATTATTCGTGCGCTAACAACGAAGAAAGAACGTCTAGTGAAGATGACAGAAAACCGTAAAGTGAGTGAAACGGAAAAAATTCTTTTCCCAATCATCGTTACAATTTTTGTCAGCTTATTAGTACCAAGTGCAACACCTTTAGTAGGATGCTTAATGCTCGGTAACTTAATTAAAGAAATTAAGGTGGTTCCAAACATTACAAAGGTTCTACAAAATGCGATGATGTACGGGGTAACCATTATTTTAGGGTTAACAGTAGGGGCGAAAGCAACAGGAGAATTATTCTTATCAGTATCGACTCTTAAAATCACTTTATTAGGATTAATCGCGTTTGCTGGAGGAACAGCAGCTGGGGTTCTAATGGGTAAATTGATGTACAAATTATCAGGCGGTAAAATCAATCCAATGATCGGTGCTGCAGGGGTATCTGCCGTACCAATGGCCGCTCGTGTTGTACAAAAAGAAGGACAAAGAGAAGACCCAAGTAACTACTTATTAATGCACGCAATGGGACCAAACGTAGCCGGAGTTATCGGTAGTGCGATTGCGGCAGGGGTATTACTGGCATTCTTCTCATAATAGAAGCACTCCTTTCAAACAAAAATCAGAAGAAGAGAAATCTTCTTCTGATTTTTTTTGCGTAGTTAGGGGTGAGGTGAGTGGGATGGAAGAGGCAGTTGGACGCATCCAAGCAGTGTTTCAATCGATGCTAAAAGAACATGAAGTTTCTACGAATGCAGTGCTAGATGTTGGGATTACAGTGAAGAATGGAAAGAAAGAGTGCCAGTTTTGTGGAAATACGGATCCGTTGGAATTTGCTAAAGGCCCCTGTTTGAATTGTGAAGGCGGTGAATGTTGGTATTGCTTGAAGTGTATTGGGATGGGAAAGGT